>JAUPLK010000080.1 GCA_030836925.1 Pseudomonadota bacterium | reverse complement strand
GATTGTGGTGGTGAGACCAGGCACAAACAGTTCCCAGACACCAGAACTGCCGCGCACGCGCATGGGGTGGCAGCGGCCATCCCACTGGTTGAAATCACCAACGATGCTGACGCGTTCGGCCTCGGGAGCCCAGACAGCAAAACGGATGCCGGCAATGCCATCCACCGTGATCTGATGACTGCCCATGAACTGGTACGCCGAGGTGTGCAGTCCGGCGTTGAAGCGGTCCAGATCTTCATCGGCCAGCAGGGGAGGGAAGCAATAGGGGTCGAACCGCTCGCTGAGGGTGCCATCACCGGACTCGATGCGCAGCCGGTAGCGGGCGGGAACAAGTTGGCCCGGCCCCCGCCACTCGAAGAGGTCCGTTGCGCCAATCCGGCCGAGTGCAAGGCCGGTTTCCGCGATACTGGCGCTCGCCGTGCGCGGCAGAAATGCCCGTACCACGACATCCTCCGGCTCCACTGGATGCCGGCCGAGAAGATCAAAGGGGTCATGATGCCGACCGTCCAGCAGGCGCTGCAGCGATGGATCGAGGCTGTCATCTGCTGGACTCGGGCTGTGGAGGGTTGGTGGCCGCATGGGCAGGTTCTGGCCTTGGCAATTCGGGTGAACTAGTAGCCGTATGGTGTTACATTCGTTGGCAGTCTGACACATCGGGCAGTGAGGCGGTCATGAGTATTTTCCATCCGGGCAGTGCCGCGAAACCCATGCGATCCGGGCGCTTCGTCAGCCAGCTTACCAAGAGCACCATGGCCATCGTAATGGCCGGTGGGCGTGGCGAGCGCCTGCGCCAGCTCACCGAGCATCGCGCCAAACCAGCGACGCCCTTCGGCGGGAAATACCGCATCATCGACTTCAGTCTTTCCAATTGCGTCAATTCCGGGATCCGGCAGATTCTGGTCATGACGCAGTACAAGTCGCATTCCCTTACCCAGCATATCCAGCGCGGCTGGGGCTACCTCCGTGGCGAACTGGGTGAGTTTGTGCAGCTCGTTCCGGCCCAGCAAAAGCTCGGTGAGCTCTGGTATCGGGGTACCGCCGATTGCGTTTTCCAGAATCTGGATATCATCCAGGCACATGATCCCGAGCTGGTGCTGGTATTGGCAGGTGACCATGTCTACAAGATGGACTACGGGCCGATGATCGCGTTTCACGTGGCCCGTGCCGCAGACGTCACCCTCGGCATGGTTCAGGTGCCCATACATCAGGCGCATGAATTCGGCATCGCGACCCTGGATGCCGATCAGCGCATCGTGCGTTTCAGCGAGAAGCCGAAGAATCCCGAGCCGATGCCCGGCCGCAACGATGTGGCCCTGGCGTCGATGGGTATCTATGTGTTCAGCGTGGAATATCTGCGTAATACGCTGAACCGTGACGCACTTGATCCGTCGTCGGCCCACGATTTCGGCAAGAACATCATCCCGGCGGCGATCGGCAACAGCCGGATATTCGCCTATCCCTTTGAGAGCGTCGAAACGGAAGCGCAGGCCTATTGGCGTGATGTCGGTACGGTAGATGCGTTTTACGCGGCCAACATGGAGCTGATATTCGTCAGTCCGGAGCTGAACCTCTACGATTCCGAGTGGCCCATCTGGACCTATCAGGAGCAGACACCCTGCGCCAAATTCGTGCTCGACGAAGAGGGCCGCAGAGGCGTTGCGATCAACTCGATGGTGGCCGGCGGATGCATTGTTTCCGGTGCCGTCATCCGTGAGTCCCTGCTGTTCTTCAATGTCACGGTCAACGAGCGCAGCGAGGTCTTCCGGTCGGTCGTCTTGCCGCATGTGAAGATTGGCCGCGGCTGCCGTATCAGTCGGGCGATCCTTGATGAGGGTTGCGCCATACCGGACGGGATGGTCATTGGCGAGGATGCTGTGCTGGACCGGCAGCGTTTTCATGTGACCGGGCAGGGTGTGGTTCTGGTTACCCCGGACATGCTGAAGAATTGCGGTGTGGCGGCGGCTCGGGAGCGTATCGCCAGTCCAAATGCTCTTGCCCAGAGCTGAGGGGGCAGGGCTGGTGACTGACCTGCTTTCAGAAGGCCGCTCTGCGGGTGTCCTGCTGCACCCGACTTCTCTGCCGGGACACTGGGAGAGCGGCTTGCTCGGCGATGACGCGCGGCGATTTGTCGAGCGGCTGGCAGCCGGCGGATTCAGTCTCTGGCAAATGCTGCCAGTGGGCCCGGTCGGTGATTCGCTGTCTCCCTATCAGATGACCTCTGCTTTTGCCGGCAATGCCCGCCTGATCGATCCGGCACCGCTGAAGTCGGCTGGCTGGTTGCCGGAGACGAGCATCGTCGATGGTGGCGGCTGGCCAGAACGTGCGGCGCTGCTGCGTCAGGCGTGGGAGGGCTTTCGGCGCTCTGCGCGCCACTCTGAGCGCAGTGAGTTTGCAGCCTGGTGGCAAGCCCGGCGCAGCTGGCTGTTGCCCTATGCCCTGTTCCGTGTTGCCCGCGAACAGTACGGGCAGAACGGCTGGTGGACCTGGCCTGATGCCATCCGTCATCGCACGCCGGCTGCAATTTCCGGCTTGCTGAAACAAGCCGATGCGCAGGTTCGCGAAGTGGCATTCGAGCAGTGGATCTTCGATCGGCAGTGGGCTGATTTGCGCCAGTACGCCGCTGCGCGCGGTGTCCAGTTGATGGGCGATCTGCCCATCTATGTGGATCTGGACAGTGCGGATGTCTGGTGGCATCGGACGCTGTTTCGGGTTGACCCGGCGGGTCAGCCGGAAGCCGTTGCCGGCGTGCCGCCCGACTATTTCAGCGAGGATGGGCAGGTCTGGGGCAACCCGCTCTATGCCTGGGACCGGATGGAGGCTGACGGTTTTCGCTGGTGGCAGGACCGTGTCGCCAATCAGATGCGGCGCTTTGATTGCCTGCGCATCGATCACTTCCGTGGCCTGCAGGCTTATTGGGAAGTTCCTGTCGGGGCGAAGTCGGCGCGCGAAGGGTGCTGGCGAGAGGCGCCGGGATCCGAGCTGCTGCAGGCGCTGGGCGCCGGCGGCGAGGGCCGACACTTCGTCGCCGAGGACCTGGGTACCATTACGCCCGAGGTACACCAGCTCCGCCAGCAGTATCGCCTGCCCGGCATGCTGGTCATGCAGTTTGCATTTGATGGTTCCGCGGACAATCCATACCTGCCGGATAACCAGGTTGAAGAGGCGGTGATCTACACCGGTACGCATGACAATGACACGTTGCTGGGCTGGTACGCCGGTCTCGGTGACGACACCCGGCACTACATCAATGAGCTCTTGCATTGTGGTCCTGCCGATATGCCGGGAGCGCTCATCGATGCGGTCTATCAGTCACCTGCCCGCGTCGCGATCCTGCCGTTCCAGGATCTGCTCGGCCTGGATTCTGCAGGACGAATGAATGTACCTGGCACCACGAAGGGCAACTGGACATGGCGTTTCGACTGGTCGCAGCTGCCGGCAGATTTCGCTGCCGTCTGGCGGACTCATGCCGCTGCTTCAGGACGCCTGCGGCTGAAGTCCGGCGAGACGCCGGTACAGAGCCAGATAATGGGGCGTCTGGTGTGCCCATGAAAAGTCTGCCTGCATGCCGTTCTGGCGCAATCGTTGCCAGGCCGAAGGCTGCTGGTGCCAGGCCAGCACCTGGCTGATGGCCCAGCTCAGGCCGCCGGTATCAGCATCGCGGAACACGCTGCCAGTACCGATGCCGCTGTGCGGATCAAAATGTGTCACCGTGTCGCGCAGTCCGCCAGTATCGCGCACGATGGGTACCGAGCCGTAACGCAAGGCATACATCTGCGTCAGCCCGCAGGGTTCATACAACGACGGAACCAGAAAGGCATCACTGCCGGCAAAAATCAGCCGCGCAATGCTTTCACTGTGCGCCGGGATGAACGCAAACCGGCCCGGCATGTCTGCCGCCAGTTGCTGCAGGGCTTCGGCATAGGGCGGGTCGCCTTCACCGAGGACGACAGCCTGACACGAGTTGTCGCGCAGAAAGGGCGGCAATGCATGGAGCACGAGTTCAATGCCTTTCTGTGCAGCCAGTCGCGAGACCATGCCCAGTATCGGCACGTCGCCTGCATCGCTCAGCCCCGAACGCTTTCTCAATTCGGCGCGACACACCAGTTTGCCAGTGATATCCCCGGGGCCGTACGGGTGTGGCAGTCGAGGATCTGATACCGGATCCCAGTGGGCATAGTCCACACCATTCAGTATTCCGACCAGCCGGTTCCGGCGTTGTCGCAGCAACTCGTCAAGCCCCTTGCCATACTCGGGAGTGAGGACTTCAGCGGCATGCGTCGGACTGACGGTGGTCAGAGCATCCGCTGCGGCGATGCCAGCGCGCAGAAAATTCAGCGTAGGTGGCCCTTCTATAACGGGCGACAGCAACGGAGCCGGATCTGTCAGTCCCAGCTTGTTGGCCAGGGCTGCCGGAAAAACACCCTGATAGCCAATGTTGTGAATGGTCAGCACGGAGCTTGCATCACGGAACAGCGGCTCATGCAGCCGATACGTGTTCAGCAACAGGGGTGCCAGCGATGCGTGCCAGTCATGACAGTGCACGATGTGGGGCGCCCAGCCGAGCTGCTGACAGAGCGCCAGTGCGGCATGCGACAGCAGCGCGAAGCGCAGTGCTTCCGTATTGCCTCCGCCGTAGATGGCATTGCCGGAAAAGAAGTCTGGTGCGTCGACCTGGCAGATCTGGGGGGCGGCAGCAGTCCTGCTGCAGATGAATTCATACCGGGGGTATGTTCCGTTCAGGGCTACTGGGGATATTCCACCGGCAACCGGGATATTGCCCTGCGGGACAGCCGCGGCATCACCTGGCACTTCAAGCCCGCGATATCTCGGCATGACGACGCAGACGTCATGGCCTGATGCTGCCAACCGGGCACTGAGGCCGGCGACCATATCCGCGAGTCCACCGGTCTTGGCCAGCGGCGTGTACTCCGCGGTGATCATCAGGATGCGCAGGGGGGTCATGGGTCGGGATGATCGCTTATCAGGATCGCAAAAAAAACAGGCCCCGCAGAGCGGGGCCTGTGATCAGGCATTGTGCTGGCGGGATGCCCTACTTGAAGTTGTACATTCCCATCAGTTGCAGCACGAAAGAGGAGTCCGAGTCATCGAAATCGTAGTAGGTGAAATCGGCTCGCAGGCTGAAGGGGGAGTCGGTCCGCAGGTTGACGCCGAAGCCGCCAGCCAGATCCGTTCCGTCATCGGAACCGTTGATACGGGGATTCTGTACCGGAAGCGGTGGGCCGGATGCGTAGAGTTCGCTGCGCTCGTAGCCCTGGTAATCAGCATCCCAGTTGATGGCACCAAGCTTGCCGTACAGGTCGACGCTCTCATTCAGCGGCAGGTTGCCGATGAGGAATGCCTGGAATCCATCCCGCTTCAGTTCGGTGGTCCATTGGCGGCTGGAACAACCAAAATTAGCGCAGGCATCGGGCAGGCCGAGATCGTCGGTTGCCTGGCCAAAATCGATGTAGCCGACTTCGATGCCGATATTCTGGTTGAACATCCAGCCGGCCACGAAGTTGTAGGTGACATCGGAACCGGCAAAGTCGGGGTTGCTGCCAACGCCGACCGGTGGCGGTTCAAGATCCTGATAGCAACCTGCGGTCGTTGATGGACAGGCCGGAACAAGGCCGAGATCCGCAAGCGATGACTCCGTGCGGGTACCGCCGATACCGATGCCTACGTATGCGCCAGCCGTGGCGATCGTCGGTGTACTCAGCATCACCGCGATGATGGTGGCCAAAATCCTGCTCATAGGCTGCTCCCGAATTCTGTGAGTTGATGTCTTTTGGTTCTGCTCAGAACAGATAATCGCGTCCCAGCAGGCTGGCGAAATTGAACCGGACGCCGAGTTCGATGCCCGTGTCGTCGTCAAACACCACGCCGCGTACCCGCAGCGTCAGCTGGTCGTTGAAAAGGTAGGCGAGGCCAATGATGGCATCGCGGTTATCGATGTCCGAGTCACTCAGGTCCGTATAGCGATAGCCTGCTTCAAGCTCGATCTGTTCGGAAAGCGAGCCGCGGATCAGGCCTTCGACCGCGTAGCCGTCGTCGTCGACGCTGGTCTTGGCGCAGTTGCCATCGGCGACATCCATTTCAACGTCGACATAGCCGACATTGGCCACCAGGTGGGTGGTTGGCGTCAGGCGGTAGTGCGCGCCGAGACCGGCCACATAGGACTGGGAGTCACGGTCACCGCAACCGTCTTCAGCCCCGACGTAGTCGCCATCGAAATATTCGCCAAACAGATGTACGCCGACCGATCCGAACTCGGCGAGTCCCAGCGAGCCATTCAGCTTGATGCCCTCATGCTGCCCACTGTCCATGCGCACCGCGTTGTTGGTATCCACCCACTGATAGCCGGCATCGAAATAGGTGTATTGCGGTCCTTCAGCCAGCGCACTGGTCATCCAGCCGCCTGTGACCAGCGGCAGAGCAGCAAGCGTCAGCAACCGGACCTGCCTGGCATTCATGGTTATCTCCTCGGAATGATCGATGCGGATGGCGGAAAACGCGAGCGACTATAGCGAATCGATTTCGGACTGGCTATAGCCGATGGCCCTCACCGGGGGTAGCGACCGGGTAACGGTTTGCTATCATGCGCCCGTTGCCTTCCAGGGGAATCCGAATGTCCACGACCAAGAATGCCAATAGTCTGGTTGCGTCTGCATGGATCGCAGTTGCCATCGGGTCGTCAGTGCCGGTAACGGTCCTGGCCCAGATCGAAGAGGTCGTGGTCACGACCCGCAAACGCGAAGAGAACCTGCAGGATATTCCGCTCGCTGTTTCCGCGATCACTGCCGAGCAGATCCAGCGCCAGGGCATCAACAGCCTTGCCGACGTGGTGCAGAACCAGCCCAGCGTGAAGTTTGACCAGTCCTTTGGACCGGCGGACAACCGCATTACGGTTCGCGGCCTGTCGAATACGCGAGGTCGTTCCAACGTCGCCTTCCTGATTGATGGCATCGACGTCACGACCGAGAACCTGATCTCTGCCGGTTCGGGCCTGCTGGCCAACCGGCGCCTGCTCAGTGACGTGGAGCGGATCGAGGTGGTCAAGGGGCCGCAGAGTGCATTGTTCGGTCGCTCGGCGTTCGCCGGCGCAATTTCCTATATCACC
>JAUPLK010000330.1 GCA_030836925.1 Pseudomonadota bacterium | reverse complement strand
CTGCCTGTCGGGCTGCGCAATCTTCACGCCCAGCGCCGCGCCGATTCCCCATCCCAACGCAAAACCGGTGGTCTGGCCGATCAGCCGTTTTTTGCCGCGGTCCAGGTCCAGCCAGTAGAACGGCGACCGGTAGTCGAGCTCCGGCACGATGATCGCATCCGGCTCGAGCTGCAGGTCGAGCTCGGCCGCAACCCGCGGCCAGGACATCGGGCTGGCATTCCAGTACTCCTGTGCATCGGCCTTGCGTCGCGCATCAGCTGCGGCCTGCGCTTCGCGTGCGGCAGCAAGGCGTCCGGCAGCCAGTTGCTGCAGTCGGTCGGCCGTTGCCATGCCACGCACCGCATCGTTGAGTGCAACCAGCGTCTCTTTCATGCCGGCGGCGATGGCCACATCGGTCGGCCAGGTGTTGCCGATCTCGCCAAACTCGATACGCGCATGCACGAGCTTGGCCGCGCGCGGCGGCGGTGGCGCAAACACGGTCGGATCGGGCATCGGCCCGCCCAGGTTGACGAACACGTCGGTTTTGGCCAGATCGCGCGGAATGCCCAGGCCATAGAAACCGGCAAACAGCGGATGCCGGAACGGAAAGTCGTTGTACACGCTGTAGCCCTGCGCGACCTGCGCACCGACCATCTCTGCCAGGCTGACCAGTTCGTCACCGGCATCGGCACGGGTCACCTCCGCGCCGGCACACAGCATCGGCGCCTTGGCCTCGATCAGCAGACGGGCCGTCTGCTCGATCAGTTCAGGCCTGGGCCGCATTTCCATCGGCACACTGAACAGCGCCTGCGGGTAGATCGTCTGCTTCACGTTCTTCATGCCCAGCAGATCGAGCGACATGCGCACATGCACCGGGCCACCGGGCGGCGTCGCGGAGACCTTGATGGCCCGGCGGATCATCTCGGCAATCTGCCGTTCGTTGCGCAATTCCCAGCGCCACTTGGTGAAGGCCACCATCGACTCCAGCCAGTTATCCATCTGCTGGAAACCGTTGCGGCCCTCGAAATAGTTGCTGGTGCCGTCGGCCAGCACCAGGATCGAGGACCGATCCTTCCAGGCGTTGTACAGGTTGTTCATGGTGCTCGGTACCGCCACACCAGGCACGATCAGCACCGAGGTCCGGCCGGTCGCCAGCTCATGGCCATGCGCCATGCTGGTAGCCTGCGACTCCGCGAGGGAGATGATCATCTGCATGTCTGGCCGCAGGGTGATCGCATCGAAAAATGCCGACATGCCGGTGGCGCTGGTGCCGAACACCCGGCGCACGCCGGCCGCCTGCAGTGTTTCAACCAGCACCTCGGCGCCGGTACCGGTAAACGGCACACCCCCGGCCGGTGGTGGCTGCTGGGCCAGTGCAAGATCCTGTACCACCGACTCCACCGCCGCCGCGCTGAGGCCGAGCGCCGCGAGACCCTTGCCGAAGCTGCGGCGGGAGATCTGGCGGTTCATGAACTGGTGCAACAGCTCGCGCATGCGTGACCGCTCCGTGCTGACGGTAATTGCTGACCTTATGCCAGATTCCGGCCGGGGGCGATCAGTTCGTGAACGTCAGGTCAACACATGGTCAACGACACAGGGCTTGCAGATTCCTTTTGCTCCAGCGACTTGCAGCCGCTATCTTTGGGCGAATGACTCGAGGGGGAAGACCATGCTCATGTTTCGTCGCAGCTGTACGCTGGCCGTAGTCGCGTCGCTCACCGGCAGCCCGGCACTGCTCATGCTGCCGACAACCGGCTGGGCGCAGGTCGAGGAAATCATCGTCACCACCCGCAAGCGGGAAGAAAGTTTGCAGGATGTGCCAATCGCGGTAAACGCGATCAGTGCGGCAGAAATCGACCGCAAGGCGATCAGCGGCATCAGCGACATCACCAAGGGCCTGTCATCGGTCGAGTTTGACGAGGGTTTGTCGAAGAGCGACACCCGCATCACCATTCGCGGACTGTCACCGACCCGCGGGCGACAGAATGTCGCGGTGCTGGTCGACGGCATCGACGTATCGACCGAAGCCATCAGCAGCTCCGGTGGCGGCGCACTGCTCAATACCCGGCTCGTTGACATCGAGCGCATCGAGGTGGTCAAGGGACCGCAGATGGCGCTGTACGGCCGCAGTGCTTTCGCCGGCGCCCTGCAGTACATCACCAGGGATCCCTCCGACGAATTCGAGACCAGCGTGTCTGCCGATGCCAACGGCGACGACCAATACAGCGCAACGCTCGGTGTCAGCGGACCCGTGTTCGGCGACAAGCTCGGCCTGCGTTTCAATGCAGCGGTATGGGATGAGCCCGGCTTCTACGACAACACCATCACCGGTGACAGCCTCGGCGACGACGAGGGATTCGGCCTGGCACTCACGGCCAAATCACAGCTCACGGACTCCTTCAGCCTCAAGTTCCGCGCCGAATACCAGGACCAGCAGACCGGGCCGGCGGCCACTGCCTTCCTGGGTTTCAATGCCGAAACGCCGGTTCCTGCCAGCGCCAGCAGCACCTTCACCGACGCCAACAGCGGCATCGTCCACCCGGCCCTGTTCCGCTGCTTCGAACGGCTTTCCAGCAGGACATGGAACGCTGCACTCGTCGACCGGAACGAGCGGCTGTATGACCCGAACTACACGCCGACCGGCCCCGCATCCACGCAGCCGAATCCTGTGCTGTACAGCAGCCCGTACTGCGAAACGGCCGTTGCCAGCTTTGTCGGCGCACCGGGCAGCTTCAACAAGTCGGCCATCGCTGTCAGTCCGGACCCGTTGACCAACCAGGACTACGAA
>JAUPLK010000329.1 GCA_030836925.1 Pseudomonadota bacterium | reverse complement strand
TGCGGCACAGTAACAGCCTGATGAACTTCAGTTGAGGCCTGCCAGGGTTTCTCGCGCTTTGTCGAGTCCGGGATAGTCGTTCTTGGATGCGACAGCGCGCGAAAGCTCTTCCTTTGCGCCAACCTTGTCGTTGATGCCCAGGTAGGCCATGCCCAGATGGTAACGGATCTGGGCTGATTGCCCGGATCCGGCTGCGGCACGTTCCAGCAATCGCACCGCCTGCGCCGCATCGGCATTGCGGTAGTGCGCCCAGCCCAGCGTATCCAGCAACGCCGGGTCAGCCGACGAGGCAAAGGGTCTGGCAAGCTGCAGGGCGCGCTGCAGGCTGTCCTTGTCCGTGCGGTAGTCGAGCAGCAGGCTGGCGAGATTGTTGGCCAGCACCTCCGACCTGGGGTTTTTGGCGCCCAGTTTTTCGTAGACCTGTATGGCGTCTTCCGGTCGCCCGGCCCGCTGATATTCTCGGGCCAGCAGCTCGCCCAGCTCGATGCTGCCGGGTACGGCGGCCAGTCCCCGGCGCAGTGTGGCCATGCGCTTGTCAGCCGTTGGTTCGATACCGGCGAGCGCCATGTAATACACGCCGACTTGAGGCTGGACGTTGATCAGCGCCTCGAACAGTGGCCGTGCGGCAGCCGCATCGCCCTGCCGTGCATGGACGACGCCGAGCAGATACCTGGCCTGGTCCTGATCGGGATGTATCTTCAGGAACGACTTGAGTTCGGCGATGGCTGTGTTGGGCTTGCCGGCCGCGACCAGCGTCTGCACCAGTCCGTCCAGCGGCAGCAGGTCGCCCGGTCGCTGGGCGATGGCAGCACGGAATGCGCGCTCGGCTTCGTTGTACTTCTGCTGTGCCTGCAGTATGCGCGCCAGCTGAAACTCACCGAGACCGCGCTGATCCTTCACGGCGATCATTTGCTGTGCGGTCCTTTCAGCCGCGGCAAACTCGCGCATCTGCAGCTGGACTTCTGCCAGCTGTGCCAATGTTTGCAGGTCGCCTGGCGTGGTTCTTAGCTGCTGTTCAAGGATTTCTGCCGCACCGGACAGGTCACCCCGTCCAGCGAGCAGCGGCGCCAGTTCTGCGCGTGCTTCGCTGCGTACCGGGTTGACCTGCAGGAGTCGGCGGTAGGTATCGGTTGCAAGCGTGGCGTCACCCGCCGCTGCATAGACGCGGGCCAGCAGCAGCAATGCGGTCTGGAATTCCGGGCGCTTGCGCAAGGCGATGCGCAGATCGGCAATCGATTCGTCAAAGCGCTGTGCATCGAAGTGCAGGCCGGCCCGCAGCACCAGCGCATCAGGATCATCCGGAACATCTTTCAGCACGGCATTGATTTCTGTGCGCCCGTCTTCCACCTGGCCTGCGGCGAAGGCGAGCTTGGCGATTTCGCGCCGGGCGGCGAGTCCCTCGACTGATTTCGGGTTGAGCGCAGCCAGTTCGCGGTAAATGACCGTGGCTTCAGCCGTGCGACCCGTGGCTTCGTAACGACGTCCGAGCGCCTGCCGGAGTTGCAAGTCAGCGGGTCGTTCCGTGATGAAGGCTTTCAGCGTGGTTTCCGCAAGCGCGGGACTGCGCGCATTGGCGAGAAACTGCACCAGGCTCAGTCGCAGGTTCACATCATCGGGTTGGCGGGCCACCATGTCGCGCATCAGCTTTTCGGCCTCGTCTGTGCGACCCCGCTGCAGGTAGTAGCTGGTCAGTTGCAGCGGGAAATCCCGTTCGCCCGGGTAGTCCCTTGCCAGTGCCAGAAGTTCGCGCTCCACCGCACCGGGTTCAGTGCGCTCATCAAGCAGACCGAGACGCACGCGTCGCAGCGCCTGGGTCTTGCCGGGGTCAACCCGGCTGATAAACCCGTCTACGGCGATCAGTGCCTGTTCTGGATCGCTGCGGGCAATCCCCATGACCTTCAGGACAATGGCGTCCAGGTTGCCTGGATCCCTGCTGATGACTGCATCCAGCAGTTGCAGGCCCTCGTCATAACGCTGTTGCTGGAAGTTGAGCCTTGCCTGCAGCAGCCTGACTTCTGCATCTTCCGGTGCGATGGCCGCTGCTGCGGCGGCATACTTCGCTGCCTGGTCCCAGGACTGGGCGTAGAAAAACAGGGTGCCGAGTTTCAGCTGGGCCTGCAGGTGGTCGGGCTCCGAATCAACCGCGACCAGCAGGTTGCTGACCACCTCGCGCAAATTGCCTTCCTTTTCGTGGATCTCCGCCATCAGAAAGCGGGCATCAGCGCTCTTGGGATCGATCTGCGCGGCATTCTGGGCCTGCAGCAGGGCAGCCTTCAGATCGCCGGCGGCATAGTACTGGCGGGCGTCGGCGACAAACTCGGCGGCGCGTTCTTCCGGCGAGGCGCAGGCGGCGACAAGCACGCTGACAAGCAATACCGTGATAAGCGGTCGTCTGAAGTTCAGCATGAAATGGCGTCCCGGGGCTGATGCGCCGATTGTCCGTGAAATCCGGCGGCAGACGCAAAGCCGGTGTGCTCGGTTCGCAGAAAAAGAAAACCCGCCGGGAGGCGGGTTTTCAGTTCAGGTTCCGGGTGAGTCCGGAACTTTGTGAGCTTACTTGCGGTTGCGGATCCGGCGGATGCCGAGCGCGCCGAGAGCCGAACCGAGCAGCCACAGGGTGGCAGGTGCGGGAACGGCGGCGGCCGTAAAGTAGCCGCTGCTCCAGGAGTTGCAGGTGGCCGCATAGGTGCCCGTACCGTCGGTGTTGTCACCGCAGCGGGTCACACCAAACACGCGGTAGTCATCGACGTTGAAGCCGGCGAGGTTCACCACATTGC
>JAUPLK010000328.1 GCA_030836925.1 Pseudomonadota bacterium | reverse complement strand
AGACGCTGGATTTCGAGAATATCGACAACTCCGGCATCACCGCCTTCTGCAGCACCCAGCCCGACCCGCCGGCTGTGGACTGCTTCAACCCCGCACCCACGCCGATCAGTCCCTCGCGACCCACCGCCGATCACATGATCCTGTTCAACACCGGCTCGGTCGGCAGCCTTGCCAGGCAGGACGACGACTACATCACCGGCCGCCTGCAACTGAACTGGCAGGCCACGGATGACATGCTGCTCTACGGTTCGTATTCACGCGGCAAGAAATCTGCCGGCTTCAACAACGGCTTCCTCGATACCACGCAGGTCTTCGGCAACAACCCGGTGGACACCGTGCCCTTCGATTCCGAGACCCTGGATGCCTACGAGCTGGGCCTCAAATCGACCGTGCTGGGTGGTACCACGCGCCTGAACGCCTCGGTCTTCTACTACGACTACCAGGATTTCCAGACCTTCCAGTGGCTGATCCTGAACCAGGTGATCTTCAACGCGGATGCCGAGGTGTATGGCGCCGAACTCGAGATCGAGAGCCGGCCGATGGATGGCCTGACCCTGCAGCTGGGCATGGGCGTGATGGATGCAACCGCTGAAGACATTCCGACGATCACCGGCGACGAATTGCGCGACCGCGACATGGTCGGCGCGCCTGACTTCAACGTCAGTGCACTGGCGCGCTATGAATGGCCGGCATGGGGCGGCACGCTGGCGGTGCAGACCTCGGGTAACTACCAGCAGGAGATCTGGTACGACATCCAGAATCACCCGATCTCGAAGGAAGACGGCTACACGGTCGTGAACTTCCGTACCTCCTATACGACGGGCGACGAGGCACTGGAGCTCTATGCCTACGTCAACAATGCCTTCGAAGAGGAATACAAGAGCTACACCTTCGATTTCACCGGCCTGTTTGGCTTCAACCAGCAGGCTGCCGGCCTGCCACGCTGGTGGGGTGTGGGTGCCCGCTTCAAGTTCTAGGCTGACTGCCGCTGGCGCACGTTGCTGATGAACCGTAACGTGCGCCAGCACTTACTCTGCTTCGCGATCGTTGCAGCGCTGCTGGCCGGTTCGGTCGCCGCTGCCCCTGAGGTCAAGGCTGGATCTGACGCTTCCGACCCGTACCAGATGCTCCAGCATGACGGCATCGATCGGCACTATCTGATCCGCACGCCAGCAGAATCCGCGCTGCGCGCTGGTGGCGTGCCGCTGGTGCTGGTGCTGCACGGTGGTGGCGGCAATGCGGAAAATGCCGAGCGCATGACGGCCTTCACGGCCAAGGCGCAGCGCGAAGGCTTTATCGTCGTTTATCCGGAAGGCAGCAGCCGCTTCAAGCAGAAGCTGCTGACCTGGAATGCCGGTCATTGCTGCGGCTATGCGATGGAGCGCAAGGTCGATGACGTGGGCTTCATCCGCTCGCTCATCAAACAGCTGATCAAGCAGTACCCGATCGATCCCGCGCGGGTTTATGTCACCGGCATGTCGAATGGCGGCATGATGACGCACCGGCTGGGGCGCGAGCTTGCAGGCCAGGTTGCGGCGATCGCGCCGGTGGTCGCGACCGTGTTCGGCGATGAAAGCAAGGCGGGCCAGCCGGTATCGGCACTGATGTTCAACGGCATGCGCGACGAGTCCGTGCCGTATCTCGGTGGTGCTCCGGGCGGGCGCTTCAACGACGCCTGGGATGGCACGCCGGCGAAGCCGGCTTTTGATCAGGGCGTCTATTGGGCTGCGACCAACGGCTGTGCAAAGGAACCGGTGAAGCGGGATCAAGCTGCCTTCGTCCACTGGCGGTATGCCTGTCCCGACGGCAGAGCCGTCGAACTCTATCTGCTCAAGGACAGCGGTCATGCCTGGCCAGGTGGACAGAAAGGGTCGCGCCGGGGAGATGCGCCGGGTACGTCAGTGAATGCCACTGACCTGATCTGGGAGTTTTTTGCTGCTATCTGAACGAACTGCCCGGATTTGCAGCTCGCTGAGTGCAGTTCGCGGACACTAGTCTGCGGTGATGAAGGTCTCCGAGATGCTGCGGATTCTCAAGGAAGATGGCTGGTATCTCGTTGTCACCCGCGGTAGCCATCGCCAATACAAGCACCCTGACAAGCCAGGCCGGGTGACCGTGCCTGGAAAACCAGGTGATCATTTGGCTCCGGGCACGCTCAACAGTATCCTGAAGCAATCGGGACTCAGGAGATAGGGGATCGGCATGCGCTACGCGATTGTCATCGAGAAAGCTGGTACGAACTTCTCTGCATACGTACCTGACTTGCCGGGATGCATAGCTACCGGTGGGACGCTGGCCGAGACCGAGCAGGGGATCCGTGAGGCGATCGGGCTGCATCTGGACGGGTTGCGTGAGGATGGTGTTCCGATCCCTGTGCCATCCAGTCGGGTCGAGTACATCGAGGTTGCGGCATAGGCCCAGGCAATCGCCGCGCTCGGTATGCGGATCCTTACCGTAAGGAACTTCCTTACCAGCGATGCCAGCCATGATCACCAGCAAGCTGACCACGAAGTCGCAGACCACTATCCCCCAGGCGGTCCGCGCTGCATTGCGCGTCAAGGAGGGCGATGAGCTTGTCTACCAGATTGACGGCCCGCGCGTCATTCTGACCAAGGCCAATGGTGCCAAGGGGGCCGATGATCCGTTTCGCACGTTTGCGGAATGGAACTCGGCGGCAGACCGGAAGGGCTATGCCGACCTTTAGGCGCGGCGATGTCGTCAAGGTGCCGATTCCCTCGGTCATCCGTACCGCCAAGATCGCCACGATCGAATCTGCCGACGC
>JAUPLK010000327.1 GCA_030836925.1 Pseudomonadota bacterium | reverse complement strand
AGCTCCGGCATGACGCCGGGCGGACGCGCATCGCAATTCGGCGAGAGCCGCTGCGTCGCCCCGCGCAGCAGGCCGGTCGCGGGATCGACACGCAACACCGGCCGGCGCTTGCGCACCTGCTTTCCCCTGCTGATCGGTGATAATCGCGCCATGCAACGCCCCCGCATCTACTCGCCCGAAGCCCTGCGCACTGGCGCCACGCAGCCGCTTTCCGCAGCCGCCACCACCCACGTCACGCGCGTGCTGCGGCTGACTGCCGGCGATCCTATCACCCTGTTCGACGGCACCGGCATCGACTATGCGGCGACGATCGTCGCGCCATCCCGCAAGGGCGTGACGGTGCTGATCGGTGCCGGCCAACCGGTCGACCGCGAATCGCCGCTGCAACTGACCCTCCTGCAGGGCGTCTCGCGCGGCCCGCGCATGGACCTGGTGGTACAGAAAGCCACCGAACTCGGCGTCAGCGTGATTCAGCCGGTGCTCACCGGCCGCAGCGTCGTGCGGCTCGACGCCGAACGCAGCGCAGCCCGATTGCAGCACTGGCAGAACATCGTCATCAGCGCCTGCGAACAGTGCGGGCGATCGGTGCTGCCGGAGGTGCGCCAGCCACTGGAGCTGGCTCCTGCACTCACCGGGCTGGCAATCGGCACCACCGGACTGATGCTGGATCCCGACGGCGACCTCAACCTGAACGGACTGCCGGCGGATTGCCGGCACATCGCGCTCGCCATCGGCCCTGAAGGCGGCTTTACCGAAAACGAACGCCTCCTGATGACCCAGGCCGGCTTTGGCCGGCTGCGCCTCGGCCCGCGCATCCTGCGCACCGAAACCGCACCGCTGGCCGCGCTCAGCATCCTCCAGTACGCCCGCGGGGATCTGGGGAGGTGCCGGAGCATTTGATTATCGTTGAACGCGAATAGGCCCTGCAGCACCTATCTGTTCATCTTCTCCAGCGCCGCCGACAGCACGGCAGCGTCCATCTGGTCCTTGGGACGCAGTCCCTGTTTGGTCTTGAGCAGTCCTTCGAGGTCGAGCAGCCGGATGCTGCCACCGTCGAGGTCCACCGTGGTGATATGCGGCACCATGTCTGCCCAGCTGTGTCCGCCGATCGAGGGCATCACGTCCACCGTGATCTCGTCATTGATTCTGATCGCGTAGAGCTTGTCGGTGGCAAACACATCCGGCTCGGCGGCGAGTTCGGCTGCGGCATGATCGGGGAGCTTCGCCAGTGCCGCTATCCAGCGGCGGGCGTTGTCCGCCGACGGGTTCACCAGCACGTCGATGTCTTCGGTGAAGCGACTGAAGCCATGGGCGGCAAGAGCGTATCCGCCCACCAGCGCATAGTCGACGCCAGCCTCCGCAAAATGGCGGGCAATCAGTTTCACGTCATCCCAGGTTGCCGGGCGCGTGTATTCCATCACCGGTGGGTGGTCTTCGCGACCACCGCATCCACGGTCCAGCGCAGGCGATCGGCCTCCATGGCCGCCTGGCTGCGATACCTGAAGATCCCCTTTGGCGCACGAGTCAGGTACTGCGCCATGCGGGTCATCGCCTCACGGTCGGCTGCAGTCAGCGGTTGGCCCTCACGCATCTGCCGGCGTCCGACGGTACGGATGATTGGCTGTTGATCGGGGAACTGGCTCATCGCGCTCGATATTCCATGCCAACGCATCAGGACAGCGGCACCGGCCCCGGCTTTGCGGCTTCTTCCAGCATGTCCTCAATCGCCTCGATATCCGGAATCAGCGGATACTCGTTGATCATGCGGATCTGGCAGATGACTGGCCCGTGCTCGGGCCAGGGATAACTGACTGCCGGCTGGATCACTTCACGGTTGACGCGCACCAGCTGCGGGAAGCCCTCGGTCAGCACACCAAAGTGGCCGGCCGACAGACGTCCGGTGATCGAGGCGATGATCGCCACGCGCGTGCGGCCGCCGATCTCGCCCGGCGTCAGGCCGGCGAGCTCTTCAAAGGAAATAACCGGGATGTGCCTGCCGTTCCAGCTGATCATGCCGCGCAGCCAGTCCGGGTGTGCAGAATCAGTTGCCTGCAGCGGCGCATAGCGGATCACTTCGGCGACGCAGGCGCGCGGCAGGATCAGCCGCTTCTGGTTGAGCGGCACCAGCAGGCTGTAGATCTCGTCGTTCGCGCTGCTCATCGCACAGCCGCCCAGACCGACGCCAGCTGCTGCTGCACGGCCTCCATCAGCTCACGTTCCTGGTAGGGCTTGCCCAGGTAATCGTTCACGCCGATCTCGATGGCGCGGGCGCGATGCTTCTCGCTGACGCGCGAGGTCACCATGATGATCGGCACATTCACGGTCTCGGCATTGTTGCGCACATGCCGGGCAAACTCGTAACCGTCCATGCGCGGCATCTCGACATCGAGCAGGATGATGTCGGGGCGGTGATCCTGCAGCACGCTCACGGCCTCGACACCGTCCTTGGCGGTCAGCACACGGAAGCCGTTGCGCTCCAGCAGGCGCTGCGTCACGCGGCGCATGGTGATCGAATCGTCGACGACCAGCGCCAGCGGCTGCGTGGCCTCCGGCACCACCACCGGTGCCGGCATGTCGGGCGCCGGGCGTGCCGAACGCACCAGCGCACCCACGTCGAGAATCACCACGATGCGCCCGTCGCCGAGAATCGTCGCCCCCGACACCCCGCGCACGGTCGCCAGCAGCGCACCGACCGGTTTGACCACGATCTCGCGGCTGTCGAGCATCTCGTCGGTGATCAGTGCGGTGGAGTTGTCGCCGGCACGCACCAGGATGATCGAAAT
>JAUPLK010000326.1 GCA_030836925.1 Pseudomonadota bacterium | reverse complement strand
GAGTTCTTCCGCTTCCTGGCCCAGCGCCTGATCGATCTCCTGAGCCGCAACACGGCCGAGGGCTTCGTCTATCGCGTCGATGCCAGGCTGCGACCCTTCGGCAGTGCCGGCCCGCTGTCGGTGAGCCTGGCCGCGCTGGAGGCCTACCTGCTGCAGCATGGCCGTGACTGGGAGCGCTATGCCTATATCAAGGCGCGGGTGGTCAACCCCTGGGATGACGCCGACGGGCTCTATCGCGATGTGCTGCGTCCCTTCATCTACCGGCGCTATCTGGATTACGGCGTGTTCAGTTCCCTGCGCGAGATGAAGGCGATGATCGCGGCAGAGGTCGAGAAAAAGGAATACCGCGCCAATCTCAAGCTCGGTCCGGGCGGGATACGCGAAATCGAGTTCATCGTGCAGGCGTTGCAACTGGTGCGCGGTGGCACGGTGCTCGGTCTGCGTCAGCAGCAGTTGCTGCGTGCGCTGCCGCAACTGGTGCAGGCCGGCTGTCTGCCGGCTGCAGATGCCGCCGACCTCGAGACGGCCTACTGCTTCCTGCGCCTTGCCGAGAATCGCGTGCAGGCCCTGCACGACCGGCAGACACACGACATTCCGGCTGATCCACTCGACCAGCAGCGCCTCGCTTTTGCGATGGGCATGGCGGGCTGGGACGAATTTCTCGCCGCGCTCAACGTCCAGCGCGAGCGGGTTGCGCATCACTTCCGCGAGATCGTGTTTCGTGGTGCCAATGGTGCCGCCGCCAGTGCTGCAATCGCTGATGACGGGGTGCCGGTGCAAGCCGCCTCTGCGCTCGACAAGGTGTGGAGTGAAGAGGCCTCACCGGATCTGCAGTTGCAGCGTCTCGGCGACGCCGGATTCACCGACCCGGCCGGCATCGCCGAGCAGTTGCGCCGGCTGCGTGAGGGCAGCCTGCTGCCGCGCCTGGATGCCCCGGGCCGGCAGCGCCTCGACACGCTCATACCGGCGATCCTCGTGCATGCCCGCAAGCAGCCCAGGCCCGTGCGCGCGCTGGATGGCATGGTGCTGATCATCGAGGCGATCGGCCGACGTTCGGCTTATTTCGCGCTGCTCAATGAAAATCCGTCGGCACTGGAAAAACTGGTGTCCCTGTGTGGCAGCAGCGAGTTTCTCTCGCACCTCGTCGCGACCCATCCGCTGCTGCTCGACGAACTGCTCGATCCGCTGGTCTTCGAGGCGGCACCCAGTCGTGCCGAGCTCGCTGCCGATCTCGAACTGCGCCTGAAGCGCGTGGCCGAAGACGACGGAGAAGGGCGACTCGATGCGCTGCGCAACTTCCAGCAGGCGGCAATCTTTCGCGTGGCGATCGTCGACCTGGCCGGTACCCTGCCGCTGATGAAAGTCAGCGACCGGCTGACCGATATCGCCGAACTGGTGCTCGAGACGGCGCTGCAGATCGCGTGGCGGGAGCTGGCGCAGCGTCACGGTGAACCGCGCTGCACGGAAAATGGCATCACGCGACCGGCGCGCTTCGCGATCATCGCCTACGGCAAGCTCGGCGGGCTCGAACTCGGTTACGGCTCCGACCTGGACCTGGTGTTCCTGCATGACTCGGCCGGCGAGTCGGAACAGAGCGATGGCGCGCAGCCGCTCGACAACGCGATGTTCTTTGCCCGCCTGACCCGCCGCATCATCAGCATCCTGACCATGCACACCGCCTCCGGCAAACTCTACGAGGTGGACATCCGCCTGCGGCCGAGCGGACAGTCGGGCCTGATGGTGTCGAGCCTCGCGGCCTTCGACCGCTACCAGCAGCAGGATGCGTGGACCTGGGAACACCAGGCCCTGACGCGCAGCCGCGCGGTGGCCGGCGATGCCGCCGTCAGGGCGGCTTTCGAGGCGCTGCGCGTGCACGCGCTGACCACCTATGTCCGCCGCGAAAATCTGGCCACGGAAGTTGCCGACATGCGCCAGCGCATGCGCAGTGAGCTCTCCAAGGGCACCGACGAGCTCTTCGATATCAAGCAGGATCCGGGTGGCGTCGCCGACATCGAATTCCTGGTGCAGTACCTCGTGCTGAGGGAGGCGCACCATCATCCGGACCTGGTGCACTGGTCGGACAATATCCGTCAGCTGGAAGCACTGGGGGCGCACGGCATCCTGGCGCCGGCCGATGCGGAATTGCTGGCTGAAACCTACCGGGAGTACCGGCGCCACATCCACCACGGCAACCTGGCCGGCCGCTCCGGGCTCGTGCCGCATGCAGAGGCCGCCGGGCTGGCGGCCACGGTCACCCGCCTCTGGCAGGCGGTGTTTTATACTGCCGCCCCGGTCCAGCAGGATGAAGCGTCATGACGGCCAGAGCGGCGAAAGACTCCGCGTTGATACAGCCCAACGCCGAACATCACTACAAGGTGACGGCTGCAGATCTGCCCCTGTCCTGTCCGATGCCCGGCATGCACCTGTGGAATTCCCATCCGCGCGTCTACCTGCCAGTGACGCCGGGTGAACGCGCCAAGTGTCCGTATTGCGGAGCCAGCTACACGCTGGTGAAGTAGCCGCTGCCATGCTGGTCGTGACCGGCGGTGCCGGCTTCATCGGCAGCAATCTGGTCCGCGCGCTCAATGCGGCCGGCCGCAGCGACATCCTGGTGGTCGACGATCTGCGCGATGCGCACAAGGTGCTGAACCTTTCCGACTGCCGGATCGCCGACTATCTCGACCTGCACGACTTCCAGGCCCGGATCAGCGCCGGTCAGGAGCTGGCGCCAAAGATCGAGGGCATCTTTCACCAGGGTGCCTGCACCGACACCACCGAATGGGA
>JAUPLK010000325.1 GCA_030836925.1 Pseudomonadota bacterium | reverse complement strand
GGGCCAGCACTGCACCGCCGGCGGGCGCATGCCCGGACAGCGCGGCGATGACCGGGATCGGACTCGATGCGAGCCGGCAGCCGAGACGGAAAAACAGTTGCCAGAAACGCTCGATCTCCGGCCGCTGGCAGTCGATCAGCGCGGGCACATCCAGCCCGCCGCTGAACATCCCGGGCCTGCCGGTAAGGATCAGGGCGCGGGCAGCACTTGCCTGCACCGTATCGAGGGCGCCGAGCAATTGCTTGACGAGCGCATGGTCAAGCGCATTGGCCGGCGCGCGATCCATGCGGATCTCGGCAACATCGTCGTGGTGTTGAATGTGCAGCACGTCATGCGTCTCCCGGGCGGCGTTCAGCCGGCCGGTCGCGGCGCGCTGAAGATGTAGAAGGTCTCGTCCGGTCCGATCAGGCCCAGATCAGCACGGGCGCGCTCTTCGAGCGCACCCTCGCTGCTGCGCAGGTCGACGACTTCGGCTTCCAGGCGCTGATTGCGCTGACTGAGACGGCTGTTCTCGTCGGTCTGCTGTTCGATCAGTTCGCCCAGCCGGGCGGACTCGCCGAAGCCGTCATCGGAAACCCACAGCCGGAATTGCAGCACACAGAACAGCAGCGCGAGAACGCCCGTCGCAACGCGTACTGCCATGGTGCCAGTCCTCCCCCGAGAATCAGACCTTGAGTTTCACCGGAAACGCATCGGCGCCAGCATACCGCGCTTCGCGCCCCAGCAGTTCCTCGATCCGCAGCAGCTGATTGTACTTCGACATGCGGTCGGAACGGCAGAGGGAGCCGGTCTTGATCTGCGTCGCCCGGGTGGCCACCGCGATATCCGCGATGGTCGCGTCCGAGGTCTCGCCCGAGCGATGCGAGATCACGGCGCTGTAACCGGCATCGATGGCCATGTCGACAGCTGCCAGCGTCTCGGTCAGCGTGCCGATCTGGTTCGGCTTGATCAGGATCGAGTTGGCGATTTTCTCGCTGATGCCGCGCTTGAGGATTTCGGTATTGGTGACGAACAGGTCATCGCCGACCAGCTGTATCTGCTGGCCCAGCAGGCCGGTGAGTGCGGCCCAACCCGCCCAGTCATTCTCGGCCATGCCGTCCTCGATGGAGATGATCGGGTACTGGCGTACCAGCCCGGCCAGGTACTCGGCAAACTGCCCGGGATTGAAGCTGCGATCTTCGGACTCCAGCCGGTAGACACCCTCGCTGTAGAGCTCGGAACTCGCCACATCCAGGCCGAGGAATATGTCGCCGCCCAGCTTGAAGCCGGCCTTGTGCACCGCCTCGCCGATGGTGTCGAGGGCCGCCGCATTGGAAGGCAGATCGGGGGCGAAACCGCCCTCGTCGCCCACCGCGGTGTTGAGGCCGGCCTTCTTGAGCACGGCCTTCAGGGCATGAAAGATCTCGGTGCCATAGCGCAGGGCTTCGCGGAACGAGGGAGCGCCCACCGGCAGCACCATGAATTCCTGGATATCCACGCTGTTGTCGGCGTGTGCACCGCCGTTGATGATGTTCATCATCGGCACCGGCATGGTCTTGCCCGGACCCAGCGTGCGGAACAGCGGCTGACCACGACCGGCGGCCGTGGCATGCGCCGCCGCCAGCGAGACCGCGAGGATCGCATTGGCGCCGAGGCGTGATTTTCCGGCACTGCCATCGAGGCTGATCATGCGCCGGTCCAGACCGGCCTGATCATCGGCATCCATGCCGGTCAGCGCGGCGCGGATTTCATTGTTCACGCTGGCGACGGCCTTCAGCACGCCCTTGCCAAGGTAGCGGGCCGGATCCTTGTCGCGCAGTTCGACCGCTTCACGACTGCCGGTGGATGCACCGGAAGGTACGGCCGCGCGCCCGAAGGCACCATTTTCCAGCCGTACATCCGCCTCGACGGTGGGGTTGCCGCGCGAGTCGAGAATCTCGCGGCCATGAATTTCGACAATCTTGCTCATCGCGTCTTCTGCTCCATCAGGCCTGCTTCCGCCAGTGGCCTCTTCTTCACCACCTGGTCGATCTCGACCAGGACCTCCAGCAAATTCTCCATCAGGTGCAGCGGCCAGGCATTCGGGCCATCGGAAAGCGCATGCTCCGGATCGGGATGGGTTTCCATGAACAGGCCGGCGACCCCGGCGGCAACCGCCGCCCGGGCCAGCACCGGCACGAACTCGCGCTGCCCGCCCGAGGCGTCACCTTTGCCACCCGGCAACTGCACCGAGTGGGTCGCATCGAAGACCACCGGACAGCCGGTAGCGCGCAACACCGCCAGCGAACGCATGTCGCTGACCAGGTTGTTGTAGCCAAAACTGAAACCGCGCTCGCAAACCATGATGCCGGGGTTGCCGGTGCTGCGGGCCTTGGCCACCACATTGCCCATTTCCCAGGGCGAGAGGAACTGGCCCTTCTTGATGTTGACGGGCTTGCCCTGACTGGCGGCGCGCAGGATGAAATTGGTCTGCCGGCAGAGGAATGCCGGCGTCTGCAGCACATCGACGACCGCCGCCACTTCATCCAGCGGACTGTCTTCGTGGATATCGGTCAGTACCGGCACGCCGAGCTGGGCACGCACGCTCTCCAGCACGCGCAGGCCCTCGGCGATGCCCGGACCGCGATAACTCTGCAGCGAGGAACGGTTGGCCTTGTCGTAAGAGGACTTGAAGATGAAGGGCACACCGAAACGACGCGCCATGTCCCGCAGCTGGCCGGCCGTCTCCACCGCCAGCGTCTCGCTTTCGACCACGCAGGGTCCGGCGATGAGGAACAGCGGCTGGTCGGCGCCAACTTCGAAATCCAGCAGCTTCAT
>JAUPLK010000079.1 GCA_030836925.1 Pseudomonadota bacterium | reverse complement strand
CCTGGGCGCGCGACAGATAGATGACCGTCGGCTGGATCGGCGTCTTGTTGCGGTTGAGGTGCTCGACGAAGGCGCGGATGCCGCCTTCAAACTGGAAGGTATCGCTGCGTCCGTCGCGTTCGTCCAGCAGGTGGATACATACGCCCTGGTTGAGGAAGGACAGTTCGCGCAGTCGTTTGGCCAGGATGTCGTAGTGAAACTGGATATGGCTGAAGACCTCGGCGCTGGGCTTGAAGCGGATGGTCGTGCCACGGCGTTTGGTTTCACCGGTTGCCGCCAATGGTGCTGCCGGTACACCCAGGTGATAGCGCTGTTCGTGGATACGGCCTTCGCGGTAGATCGTCAGATCAAGCACCTCGGAGAGTGCGTTGACGACGGAGACACCGACACCGTGCAGACCACCTGAGACCTTGTAGGAGTTGCTGTCGAACTTTCCGCCCGCATGCAGTACGGTCATGATGACCTCCGCAGCAGAAACTCCCTCTTCCGTGTGCATATCTACCGGGATCCCGCGGCCATCGTCGCTGACCGTGATGGATTCACCGGCATGGATGGTGACCGAGATCTTTTTGCAGAAGCCTGCCAGCGCTTCGTCGACTGCGTTATCGACGACCTCAAAAACCATGTGGTGCAGACCGGTACCGTCATCGGTGTCACCGATGTACATTCCTGGACGTTTTCGGACGGCATCGAGGCCTTTTAAGACTTTGATATTGCTGGAATCGTAGCGTTCTGAATCGACCATGGAAGACCCCGATTTACAAGCGGCTCAGTATAGCAAAGGCCGCACCGATCCTTGTTCCACGTGGAACAGCCGTCCTGATTCAGGCAGGGACAAGAGCTCGGGCTCCAGGGAGGTCAGAAAGGTCTGGGCGGGTGCGGTCAGAACGGCGGACAGGAGCTTTTGCAGATGTGTCCGGTCAAGGTCCGCGCCAGGTTCATCGACCAGCAGAATCACCGGGCGGCCGAGCGCCTCGGCGACCACCTGGATCTGCGCCAGCGTCAGCGCGGCAACCACCAGCTTTTCCTGGCCACGAGACACGGTGTCGCGAGCGCGCCGCTCCTTTACGGTGACCACCAGGTCGGCACGATGCGGCCCGACGGTGGTCGAGCTCATTTGCTGATCCCGATCGCGGGCTGTGAACAGAGCGGCCCCGAACTCCGTGCCCTCGGCCCAGCCGGATCGGTACTTGAGCTCGATCTCGGCATCTAGCAAAGAAATCCCAGTCTGTCGCAGTGGTTCAGTCAGCCGATCCACCAAATGGCGCCGGCACTGATCCACCAGCAGCCCGGTGGATAGAAGCGCGGAATCCCAAGCCCACGCAGCCTCCATCGAATGCTGTTTGAGCGCCGCATTTCGCTGCTGCAGGGCGCGTCGGTACTGCTGCCAGGCTTCGAGAAAAACATGTTCCACGTGAAACACCGACCAATCGAGAAACTGACGCCGTACTGAAGGAGGACCCGCCACGAGCTCATGACTGGCCGGCTCGAGCACCTGGACCGGTACGCTGCGAACCAGTTCTGCCCGGGTACCGGGCCGACCGTCAATCCGCACCGTCAAGCCAGACGACCGGGAACCACTTACCCCGACCCGGCCGACGTCGCCCTCGCTGAGACTGCCAAAGACCGTGAACTGTTCGACGCCAAACTGGATCGCGGCATCGACTTTCGACGTGCGGAAGGAAGTGCCACGACCGAGCACGAAAATCGCCTCAAGCAAGCTGGTCTTGCCCGACGCATTCAAGCCGGAGATGACATTCAGTTGCGGTCCCGGCTCGAAGACTGCTGATTCAAAACATCGGAATGCTTCGAGACGAATTTCCGAAATTACACGCTTACTCACGTCCTGAGCGCTGAAAATCCCGGCCTACAGCCGCATGGGCATCACGACATAGCGGGCGCCCTTGCCATCAGGCGCACTGATCAGGCAGCTGCTGCTGGCGTCAACAAAACCCAGTTGCACCTGTTCGCTATCGACCGCCGCCAGTGCATCCAGCAGGTAGTTCACGTTGAAACCAATCTCGATCGGTTCGCCGCTGTACTCGACTTCAATCTCGTCGCGCGCCTCTTCCTGATCGGGATTGTTAGCCTGAATCCGCAGCATTGCCGCCACCAGATCCAGCCGTACCCCGCGGTATTTCTCATTCGACAGGATCGCCGCTCGTTGCAGTGCAGCTCGAAGCACGGTTCGATCCGCCCTCAACACGTTCGCCTGCGGTTTCGGAATGACCTTCTCATAATCCGGGAATCTTCCGTCGATCAGTTTCGAAGTGAAGCGAATGTCGCCGATCGTAGCGCGAATATGATTCGATCCCGTGGTCAGAGCAAGTTCGCCCTCGTCGCTCAGGAGGCGCTGCAATTCCTGTACACCCTTCCGCGGGATGATGACTTGGTGCGTACCACTCTTCTGATCTGCGACGGGCAGCTCGCAGATCGCCAGCCGATGACCATCCGTGGCTACCGCCCGAATCGCCTTCTTGCCGGTCTCGAGCAAAAGCCCGTTCAGGTAATAACGTACGTCCTGCTGGGCCATCGCAAACTGGGTCTTTTCAAGCAATAGCCGCAGCTCAGCCTGGCCGAGACTCAGCGTGTGTACCGCCTGAACATCGTCAACCACCGGAAAGTCAGCGGCTGGCAGCGTGCCGAGCACAAACCGTGAGCGGCCAGACTTCAGGATCAACCGCTCACCATCGGTCTCCAGCAGGATGCTTGCGTCATCCGGCAAGGACCGACAGATATCCAGCAACTTCCGTCCGGGCACCGTGATCTCACCCGGCGTGTTGATCTTTTCGATGCCGACTTTCGCGACCAGCTCGACTTCAAGATCGGTAGCAGTGACCGCCAGCTCGTTGCCTTTTGCCACCAGCAACAGGTTGGCGAGTATCGGCATTGTTTGCCGACGCTCCACCACTCCGATCACAGCCTGTACCGGTTTGAGCAGCGTTGAACGCGAAGTACTGAACTTCATCCCCAGATCCTGCTTATAAAATTAATTGAGTGATATATAGATAGTAGTAGTTATTAGCACCGTCCAGAACACTTGATAACTGCGTCTTACCGCTGTTAATCAAGCTCTTTCAGCCTTCTTTTTTCGTGCGTAACCAGGTCTGTTCCATCTGTAATACCTGTGGGTAAATTGTGCGCCTTTACGCCACTTCAAATTACCCACAGCATGTTAACGGTGTTCGCAGCTGATGTGCACATGAGCCGCCTGAACCCATCCTGTAAATTCAGGCCGTCAGTATTCTCAACAGATTCTGATAATCCTCACGGACGCGCGCATCCGTCTCCCTGAGCAATTTGATACGGCGGCAGGCATGCAGTACGGTCGTATGGTCCCGACCGCCGAAACGGTCGCCGATTTCCGGGAGACTGTGGTTGGTAAGTTCCTTCGACAGGCTCATTGCAATCTGGCGTGGTCTTGCCACGGAACGATTGCGCCGCTTCGACAACAAGTCGGCAACCCGGATCTTGCAGTATTCGGCGACGATCTTCTGGATGTTTTCCATCGTCACCAGTTTGTCCTGCAGCGCCAGTAGATCGCGCAGTGCCTCCTTGGCAAACTCAAGGGTGATCGGCCGACCGGTAAAGGTGGCGTTTGCCATCACCCGGTGCAGGGCGCCCTCCAGTTCGCGCACATTCGAACGAATGCGCTGGGCGATAAAGAATGCAACCTCCTCGGGCAACAGGATATGCCGGGCCGCTGCCTTGCTCATCAGGATGGCCACGCTGGTTTCAAGCTCCGGTGGCTCAATCGCTACCGTAAGACCCCAGCCAAAGCGCGATTTGAGCCGTTCCTCGAGACCGCTGACCTCTTTGGGAAAGCGGTCGCAGGTGAGGATCACCTGCCGCTGGCCTTCAAGCAACGCATTGAAAGTATGAAAGAATTCCTCTTGCGAGCGCTCTTTGTTGGCAAAAAACTGGATGTCGTCGATCAACAAGGCATCGAGCGAACGATAAGCCGCCTTGAAGCCATTGATGGTGTTGTGCTGCAACGCACGCACCATGTCACCGACGAACTGCTCGGAATGCACATAGGCGACGTGCGCATCCGGCCTGCCAGCCATGACCAGGTTACCAATGGCATGCATGAGGTGGGTCTTGCCGAGTCCGACGCCACCATAGATAAACAGGGGGTTGTAAGCCATGCCGGGGTTGCTGCCGACCTGCATGGCTGCGGCTTTGGCGAGCTGGTTGCTCTTGCCCTCCACGAAATTTTCGAAGGTGTATTCGCGATTCAGTCGTCCGCCGATCGCGGCACTGACACGAGGCGCCTTGCTGCTGCTTGCTGGTTCCCGCGGCGCGCTTGCGACGCTACCCACCTCAACCCGTACCAGAATACCGGGCACGTCGCGCAGACTGTCCTGGATACGACCCAGACAGTTGCTGCTGACCCAGTCGACCACGAAGCGGTTGGGGGCCAGCAGCCGGATTTGCTGCTGATCCTCGATGGCCTGCAGTGGCCTGATCCAGGTGTTGAATTGCTGTTCAGACAGGTCGGACCGCAGCTGCTGCAGGCAGCGGTCCCAGAGAGAAGACTGCACGGATTCACCCCGTGAATCTGTTTATGGTTGTACGAAGTCGGACCGGGGAAGTCTAGACTGCGGCTGCCGAGTTATCCACAGGGCTTTAGTCTACTTGACAGCACTGCGGTCGCTCCTTAACCTTGCGCCTCCCGAACGGACCCATCCTTCGGAATTTCCAGCGGATTTTTCTCATGAAAAGAACTTATCAGCCCAGCAAGCTCAAGCGCGTCCGTACGCACGGTTTCCGTGCCCGCATGGCTACCCGGGGCGGTCGGCTGGTCATCAAGCGTCGCCGTGCAAAGGGCCGCGCCCGTCTTAGCGTCTGAACCAGGCGGCGGCGGTTGCTCCGAACCCGAGCAGCCGGACAAGCACCCGCAACGCTTCGACAGGCGCCACCGACTTCTCAGCTCCACTGACTTTGATCGCGTGTTTCGTCACGGCCAGCGTTCAGCCGACCGGTTTTTCACGGTACTTTACCGGCCCAATGCCCTGGCCATACCGCGTCTTGGCTTCGCCATATCGCGCAAGAAAGTACGCCATGCGATCGACCGAAACCGTCTGAAGCGTCTCGTGCGCGAGAGCTTTCGTAGCCGTTGTGCCGAGCTGCCGCCCGTCGATCTGGTCGTACTCGCCAGGGATGCTGCGAAAGGCGCGGCCAACCCTGAACTATTCATCAGCCTTGCGCGGCATTGGTCCAAGTTGAAAGAGGCCTGTCTGTGAACCTCGATAATCTCCGCATCATCTCCTGGGCTGGACTGCTGATCCTGATCTGGCTGTCCATCCAGAGCTGGCAGCAGATGTTTCAGCCGCAGGCGCCGGCTGCCTTGCCTGCCACCACCGCGTTGTCGGCCGATCCCGGTGCCGTGCCGACAGCGGCTGCAAGCAATGGTGTGCCAGCGCTGCCGGGTGCTGCGGCGCCGGTCGCACAGCCAGCCACACCGGCAGCGCAATCAGCAGCAGCGCCCGCCCGCCTGATCAGCGTGCATACCGGTGTACTCGACGTCGAGATCGATCTGAATGGAGGCGACCTCAGCGCGGCCAGGTTGCCGACTTATCCGGTGCACAAGGATCAGCCCGATGTTCCGCTGCAACTGCTGAACAGCCAGCCTGATGCATTTTTCGTCATCCAGAGCGGCCTGCGTGCAGCAGACCAGCAACCCGAACCCAACCACCTCACTGAATACACCGCTGCCGGTACAGAGTTCGTGCTCGCCGACGGTGCCGATGAACTCGTGGTGCCGCTGCAATGGCAAAGCCCCATACCGGGCCTGAGTATCGAAAAGGTCTTTCGCTTTCACCGCAACAGCTTCAGGATCGACCTCGAATACACAGTTCACAACCAGGGCTCAGTACCGTACCGTGCTGCCAAATACGTACAGCTCCAACGTCACTATGTGCCACCTGAACGCTCGATGTTCGATGTGGAGAGCTATTCCTACTACGGACCAGTTATCTACGACGGCAGCAAATACGAAAAGCTTGATGTTGAAGATCTCGCCGGCAAACCCGCCACGCAGTCAGTGGAAAATGGCTGGCTGGCAGCCATACAGCATCACTTTCTGGCTGCGGCGGTACCACTGGCTGCCGAGCCCTGGACCTACGAAGCGCGCTTTGCCGAAGGACGCTTCCTGATCAGCGCGATCGGACCGCTGCAGACGGTCGCCCCCGGTGCTTCAGCGAGCTTCAAGACACAGCTCTTCGTCGGCCCGAAGATGCAGGAACAGCTGGCGGCCATCGCGCCGGGGCTGGACCTGACCGTCGACTACGGCGCCTTTGCGCTGCTGGCCCAGCCGCTGTTCTGGATCATCCAGAAAATTCATGGCTTTGTCGGCAACTGGGGCCTGGCCATCATCATCTGCACGCTGCTCATCAAGCTGGTGTTCTACAAGCTCAGCGAGACCAGCGGGCGCTCGATGGCGCGCATGCGCCAGATGCAGCCGCGCATGAAGGCTTTGCAGGAGCGCTACAAGGACGACAAGCAGGCGCTGAGCACGGCCATGATGGATCTCTACAAGAAGGAAAAGATCAATCCGGCCGCGGGCTGTCTGCCGATGCTGGTGCAGATTCCCTTCTTCATGGCCTTCTACTGGGTGTTGCTGGAGAGCGTGGAGATGCGTCAGGCACCCTTCATGTTGTGGATCACCGACCTGTCCTCAAGGGATCCCTATTTCGTGCTGCCCCTGTTGATGGGTGTCGCGATGTGGTTTCAGCAAAAACTCAACCCGCCGCCGCCGGACCCTGTGCAGGCCAAGATGATGCAGGCCATGCCCATACTCATGACCGGCATGTTTGCCTTTTTCCCGGCCGGGCTGGTGTTGTACTGGCTGACCAACTCGGTGCTGTCGATCGCCCAGCAGTGGCGGATCAACAAGGTGCTTGGCGCCAACTGAGCCGGCGGTAGCGATGCCGCAACCCGTTGTGACCATCGCCGGTCGTGCCACGCCACCCGGGCGCGGCGGCATCGCCGTGATCCGCGTGTCGGGCCCCGGCGTGCAGCAGATCGCTGCTGCCATGCTTGGCAAGCTGCCGCAGCCACGCCACGCGGAGCTGCGCGATTTCCTGGATGCCGAAGGCCAGGCCATCGACACCGGCATCGCGCTGCTTTTTTCCGCGCCCGATTCCTATACCGGCGAAGATGTGCTCGAACTGCAGTGCCATGGCGGCGTCGTGGTG
>JAUPLK010000324.1 GCA_030836925.1 Pseudomonadota bacterium | reverse complement strand
CCGCCACGGTGCATGCGGAGGAGGCCGAGATCGCCTGGCTGCTGGCCGAAGCGGCGCATGTTTTTCCGGATGCAGAACTCGGACGCGACAGCGTGCTGTATGCCTACAGTGGCCTGCGCCCCCTGCCGCGCCAGGGCTTGCGTGAAACCGCTTCCATCACGCGGCGTCACCAGGTCCGTCACCACGGTCGCACGGCGCGCGGTCTTTACTCCGTGATCGGCGGCAAGATCACCACTTACCGGCATCTGGCCGAGGAGGTGGTCGACCAGGTGACGCAACGCCTGGGCATGAAGACTGCCCCGTGTACAACAGCTGAACTGGCCTTGCCCGGCGGTGCGGGCCACCGCGAGCAGATTCTGGCGGCGCTTGCACTGGTGCCGGGACTCAGCGAGTCGAGCCAGGCTCACCTGTACGCGGTGTACGGTGCGCGTGCGCTCGCCGTGGTCGCACTCGTGCATGACGCCCCCGAACTTGCCGCACAGGTCTGCATCTGGAGTGGCGCCATCGCTGCCGAAGTCGTGTTTGCGGTCCGCGAGGAGTTTGCGCACAGCCTGGCCGACGTCCTGCTGCGTCGTTGCATGGCCGGGCTCAGCCCCGACCTGGGGCGCGGCGCCTTGCAGGCTGCCTTGCCGGTTGCGGCCAGGTATCTGGGCTGGGATGCGACACGTCTCACGGCCGAGAAGGAAGCCTGCGAGCGTGAGATCGGCATCCTTGCCTGCCTGAGGTCATCGCAGCCAGTATCCGGCTGCTAGCCCGGGCTGTGTGCCCGCGCTCAGCTTTTTGTGCCCCGATCAGGCAGAGTTATGTCATGTATACGCGGCTGACATGGGCAACTTGCCTGCTGGGGCTGTCCTTGCTGCCGGGACCGGCCGGCCTCGCGGCGGAAGAAGTCGAGGCGGCAGTCGGCCCGCCCGAATCGCCCGCCGAGACGCCATCGGGGTACTGCAGAGAACCCGCTGCTGACGACGATGAGTGGATCGACAGCGTGCAGCGTGGTGTCTACACCGGTGTTTGCGGTGCTGCCGTCTGGTTCGATGGCCTGTTCGGCAATCCGCGTTATGATCAGGATTCAAATGACACTTTCGGCCGCATCGGCCTTTACGAGACGCTGGACCGTCGCGACAATCTGGATACGCGCCTGAAATTCAGGGCACGCCTCGCGCTGCCGGCGTTCGAGAATCGGGCGCGCATCACCCTGGGCCGCGGCGACGAGCAGCAGCTGGTGGAAGATCGCCCGGCGAATTCCGAAAACCCCCAGCCTGCGGCCTTCCGCTCGGATACCGATGACGCCTGGCTGCTCGGTCTGGGTTACGGCCGGCAGGACCAGCTCGAGAGGGGTTTTGACTTCGGCATCGGCGTGCGGCTGCGCTTTCCCGTCGATCCCTACGTCAGGGCGAGCTACCGGCACAACTTCATCTTCAACGACAGGAACATGCTGCGTTTTCGCGAGACGCCCTTCTGGCGCGACAGCCGCGGTTTTGGTGCGACCACCCAGCTGGCTTTCGACCACCTGGTCGGCCCGCGCCTGCTGTTGCGCTGGAACAATGTCGGGACCATTGCCGAGGACACCGATGGCCTGGACTGGGGGACCGGCGTGACGGCCTTCCATAGCCTCGGGTCGCGTCGCGCCATCAGCTATACGGCACTGATGCGCGGTGAGACTGACGCTGATGTATCCCTGCAGAACTACGGTGCCGAAGTGCGTTACCGCCAGCAGGTGTTCCGGCGCTGGCTGTTCATCGAGCTGCTGACCTCGCTGACCTGGCCGCGCGAGACGCTGGAGGAGAAGCGCGAGATCAATCCCGGCATCGGCGTGGGTTTCGAGATGTTCTTCGGTCCGACGCCGGACAGCCAGCTGCGCTGATGCCATTCCCCCGCAAATGACTGATCAGGCCACGCATATCCTGAACAGCGTGTTCGGCTACGACTGTTTCCGTCCGCCCCAGGATGAGGTGGTTGCCAGCCTGGTCGCGGGTGAGGACGCCCTCGTGCTGATGCCGACCGGCGGCGGCAAGTCGCTGTGCTACCAGATTCCGGCGCTGGTTCGCTATGGCACGGGGATCGTGATTTCACCGCTGATCTCCCTGATGCAGGACCAGGTGGCAGCGCTCAGCCAGCTGGGCGTGCGCGCCGCTTTCCTGAATTCGGCATTGCGTCCGGACGAGGCCCGCCGCGTGGAACGCGAGCTGCGCGCCGGTGAACTCGATCTGCTCTACGTGGCGCCCGAGCGCCTGCTGATGGAGCGCATGCTCGAACTGCTGGATGCCGTGCCGGTGGCGCTGTTCGCCATCGACGAGGCGCACTGCGTGTCGCAGTGGGGACATGACTTCCGGCCCGAATACCTGCAGCTCTCGGTGCTGCACGAGCGTTATCCGGAGGTGCCGCGCATCGCGCTGACGGCCACCGCCGATGAACGCACCCGGCAGGAGATCATCACGCGCCTCGGACTTGGCGAGGCGCGGGTATTCATCAGCAGCTTCGACCGGCCCAACATCCGCTATCGCCTGCACGAAGGCCAGGCCAATGCGCGCGACCAGTTGCTGCGTTTCATCCGCGAGGAGCATGCGGGCGAGGCCGGCATCGTCTACTGCCTGTCACGGCAGAAGGTCGATGACCTGGCCGCCTGGCTCAACAGCAAGGGCGTGCCGGCGCTGCCCTATCACGCCGGCCTCGGCGCCGGGGTGCGCAGCGCCAACCAGTCGCGCTTCATCAGCGAGGAAGGCCTGGTCATCGTGGCGACCATCGCCTTCGGCATGGGCATCGACAAGTCCAACGTGCGCTTTGTGGCGCATCTGAGTCTGCCG
>JAUPLK010000323.1 GCA_030836925.1 Pseudomonadota bacterium | reverse complement strand
GCGCCGCGGCCGTGCCGGTCCTGGTCGATGATGAGCACGTCGCGTCCGGAGCGCGCCAGGGCGACGGCCAGGTTGGCGGTTGCCGCGGTCTTGCCTGCCCCCTGCTGTCCCGACATCACGGTAATGACCTGAAATCCGGTCTGCCCCAGCAAACGGCGCAGCCCGGCAGCCTGATCGCCGACGAATTTATCCATGGGTCACCGCGCTTTCACGCTGCAGGGTTTGAATGCCGGACAGCGCAAAGGCCAACTCGCTGTCGTCGAGTTGCCAGGGCGAGGCCTGCATGCGGGTCTTGAAGGCGCGATGAATCAGATACTGGCGGTTGGCCAGGTGCAGATCCTCGGGTACACGCTGGCCGGTGGCCAGGTAGTGCACGTTCAGCTCATGGCGGATCGCGCAATCGAGCGCAGGCCCCAGGCTGGCCGCCTCGTCGATTTTCGTCAGGATGCAGCCATCGAGCCCGCGCGTGCGGTACGCCTGCACCACTTCGTCCAGGGTGTCGCCATGGCTGGTGGCATTCAGCAGCAATAAACGTTTGATCGACTTGCCCGCCTGGCACAGCATTTCGACCTGCTCGGCAACAGCCTGGTCGCGCTGGCTCATGCCCACGGTGTCGATCAGCACGGTGTGCTTGTTGCGCAGTTCGGACAGCGCCAGCCGCAGGTCGGCGGCATCGCGCACGGCATGCACCGTCACGCCCAGGATCTTGCCGTAGATGCGCAGCTGCTCGTGGCCCCCGATGCGGTAGCTGTCGGTGGTCAGCAGCGCCAGCTTGTCGGCACCGTGGCGCACCACGAAGCGCGCCGCCAGCTTGGCGGTGGTGGTGGTTTTGCCGGCCCCGGTCGGCCCCATCAGGGCGAACACGCCGCCGGATTCGAGCAACTCGTTTTCACTCTGGATCACCTGCAGCCGCTTCATCAGCGTGTTGCGCATCCAGGCCCGTGTCTGTTCCTCGTCGCCCTTGGGCAGGGTGTCCAGCAACTCGCGCGCCAGCGTGGCGGAAAAACCCGCCGCCAGCATGTCGCGCATCACGGTGGCGCCGGCCGGGTCGCGTCCCGGCAGATCGCGCCAGGCCAGATCGGCAAGCTGGCTTTCGAGGCGCATGTGCATCGTCTTGATTTCGCTGATGACGCTCTGCGCCAGCTGGGTGCCATCCTGGCTGGGCACGGCGACGCGCTCGATCAGGCGGCGTTTGAAGGTGACCGCAGGCTCGGGCTCGGGCCGGACCTGGGCGCTCGGCTCAGGTGCCATGGCCGGGGCTGCAGCCGCAGGTGCGGGCGCCTCCACCACCGGCGGCGCCATCGCGGCAATGTCTTCTGCCGGCAGGGCCAGCACCTCGACACCGCCATCCACGGCGCGATTGGAGAGGATGACCGCATCGGGCCCGAGCATTTCGCGCAACTGGCGCATGGCGTCTCGGGATGTTTTGGCGACGATTCGTTTCACGTTCATGCTGCTCCTCCTACCAGGGAAGTCACTTTGATCTGTTTGCCTTCGGGCACTTCAGCGTGCGAAAGCACCTTGAGTTGCGGCACCGTGCGCCGCAGGAAACGTGCAAGTAGCGGACGCAGCACGGCCGGCGTCAGCAATACGGGGGGATGGCCCAGCGCCTCCTGGCGCTGCGTCGAGTTCTGGGCTCGTTCCAGCAGGGCATCGGCCAGTCCCGGCTCCATGCCGACGGCGTCATGGCCTGCCTGCAGGGTCTGCAGCAGCAGCCGCTCCAGCCCCTGATCCAGCGCAATCACCGGCAGTTCGCTGGTTGATCCGTAAATCTGCTGCACGATCGAGCGGCCCAGCGCAACCCGCACCAGGGCGGTGAGCTCTTGCGGATCCTGCACCCGCGCCGCATTTTCCAGCAGGGTGTCGATGATGCTCCGCATGTCGCGGATGGCCACGCCTTCGGTCAGCAGGTTCTGCAGCACTTTCTGCACCGTGGAAAGCGGCAGCATTTTCGGCACCAGGTCTTCCACCAGCTTGGGCGCGCTCTTGCCCAGATGGTCGAGCAGTGCCTGCGTTTCCTGCCGCCCGAGTAGCTCAGCTGCGTGCTGGGTCACCAGATGATTCAGGTGGGTGGCGACCACGGTACCGGGATCGACCACGGTATAGCCCATGGCTTGCGCCTGCTCGCGCAGGCTGGAATCGATCCACACCGCCGGCAGGCCGAACGCGGGGTCTGTCGTGGCCGTGCCCGGCAGGCTGGCGGTGATGTTGCCCGGGTCGATGGCGAGGAACAGGCCGGTGCGCACTTCACCGCTGCCGATTTCGACGCCTTTCAGCGTGATGCGGTAGCTGTTCGGATTGATGTCGAGGTTGTCGCGGATATGCACGGCCGGCGGCAGGAAGCCGACTTCGCGCGCGAACTTCTTGCGGATGCCCTTGATGCGGCGCACCAGTTCGCCATCGGCGGCGCTGTCCACCAGCGGAATCAGGCGGTAGCCGACTTCAAGCCCCAGCGTGTCGATGGGCGCGACGTCTTCCCAGCTGGCTTCCTGGGACTCGATTGCGGCAACAGGTGCTGTCTCCAGTTGCGGCGGCGCCTCCTTCGGCTGCCGGCTGCCCTTCCGGGCCAGCCAGACCATGCCCCCCGCCAGCAGCAGGAAGGCAAAGTTCGGCATCCCGGGAATCATGCCCATCAGGCCCAGAATCGCCGCGGTGATGTAGAGCGCCTGTGTCTTGCTGAAGACGTTGGAAATCATCTGGCCGGCGATGTCTTCTTCCGTGCTGACGCGGCTGACGATGACGCCGGCGGCGATCGAGATGACCAGCGCCGGAATCTGTGCCACCAGGCCGTCGCCGATCGCCAGCAGG
>JAUPLK010000078.1 GCA_030836925.1 Pseudomonadota bacterium | reverse complement strand
CATCCGGTTGAGCTCACAGGCAGGCAGGTCATCGCCAAGCATGTCACGGCCATTATCCGTGAACCACAATTCTCCAGTCTGTGGATGCCAGCTCATTCCCACCGAATTCCGCACACCTCGGGCAACGACTTCCCGTCCGCTGCCATCCGGGTTCATGCGGAGTATCAGGCCGAACTCTTTTTCGTCGCAGATGTTGCAGGGCGCCCCGACGGGGACATACAGCTTGCCGTCGGGACCAAAGGCCAGGTATTTCCAGGCGTGCAGGCCATTCTTGTAGGGAAACTCCGTGCTGATCACCTCGGGTACGCGTGGCCCGGCACTCGCCCGCTCGGCCTGCGGGAAGCGCACGATCTGCCGCTGCTCCGCCACGTAGAGGGCACCCTGGTGGAAGGCCACGCCGTTGGGAACCTTCAGACCCTTTGCGAAGGTCGTGACCTGCGGACGATCGCCCAGCGCATCGCGGATCGCGTAAACCGTACCGTCACCAAACCGGGTGCCGACAAACAGCGTCCCCGCATCGCCGAGCGCCATGGAGCGCGCCTTGGGTACATCGGCCACCAGGATCTCGGCTTTGAAGCCAGGCGGCAGACGCAGAAAACCGGCGGGGGAACCAGCCTGGACGGACGTAGCGGTCTGCAGCGCGACGCAGAACAGCAGCAACAGGGGCCGGCAAGCTTTCATCAGACTGTCCTTCAATGGGTACCGACGCAGCGGCAGGGTGTCTTGTATCACCTTCCCGTCAGAGCCAGCGACAGCGGGCTGACAAAGGTAATCAGCAGTACGGCGACCAGCAGTATCAGCACAAACGGAAAGGTTGCCGCACAGACCCGGAGTACCGGCTGTTCAAAGCGGTAGCTCGAGATATACAGGTTCAGACCGATCGGCGGCAACAGGTATCCGAGTTCCATGGTCGCGACGAAAATAATGCCGAGATGCACCGGATCGACACCGTACTGTGCCGCCACCGGCAGTATCAGCGGCACGACCAGAACCAGGGCCGAATAGATATGCAGGATACAGCCGATGACCATCAGAAAACCGACCAGCAGGAACAGGAAGCTGGTGGGGCTGGAGATATACCGGGTGACCAGCTCGATCAGCATCTGCGGCACCTGTGCATCGATCATGTAGTTGGTCGAGGCCAGCGAGATGCCGAGAATCAGCAGAATGCCGCCGACCAGCACCATCGAATCCCGCACGATGCCGGGCAGTTTGCGCAGTGGAATCTCGCGGTAGACCAGGGTTTCGATAACCAGCACATAAACGACCGTTACCGCAGCCGCCTCGGAAACAGCCACCAGCCCGCTGTAGATCCCGCCGAGAACGACAAAAGGCAGCGGCAGCTCCCAGATCGACTCGCGAGCCGCCTGCCCGACTTCACGCCAGGAGAACTCGGATATCGGGCGCCGGTTCGCACGGTTCATCCACAGGCAATACGCAGCCAGCACCAGCATCATCAGCATGCCCGGCAGGATGCCGGCGACAAACAGCTCGTCGATGGAAACCTCGGCGATGATCCCGTAGATGATGAGCGGCAGGGACGGGGCAAACAGCAGGCCAAGACTGCCCGATGAGGTGACGAGTCCGAGCGTGAACCCCTCCTTGTAGCCGGACTGCACCAGCGCCGGATACAGCAGGGCGCCGATGGCGATGATCGTCACGCCCGAACCACCGGTAAAGGCGGTGAACAACGAGCAGGTTGCCACCGCGACCATCGCCAGCCCCCCCGGCAGCCAACCGAGCAAGGCGGAACTGAGGCGTACCAGGCGGGCCGCTGCACGACTCTCACTCAGCAGGTAGCCGGCAAAGGTAAACAGCGGGATCGCCAGAAGAATGGGTGTTTCCGCGAGGCCGAAGATCTCGATCGGCACGGCCGTCAGCGGTATGTCACTGCGCGCAAATCCAAACAGCGCGCTCGCTCCGATGACGGCAAACAGTGGCGCACCCATCAAGGCCAGCAGGATCAGCACGATGCCGCTCAAAATCACGGCTGTACCCTGCGGCGTGACAAGGCCAGCAACTGGCCGACGGCAGCGATCGAATACCGGTATGCGATCAACACGAATCCGGCAGGCAGCACGGCCTGAAAGGGCCAGACCGGCAGGTCATTGAAAATCTGGTCGCCAAACTCGCGTGACTCGGCGACAAACTCCCAGGAATACCAGGCCAGAACCCCGGCCACGCCAACCGTGAACAGATCGACGACGGCTGCAGTCAGCATGCGTCCGGTTCTGGAAAGAAATCGCGACAGCAGGTCGATGCGCAGATGCACGTTGTCCCGGCTGGCGGCCACCGCACCGACGATCGCTGCCCACAGCACCATCAGCCGCAACGCTTCATCTGCCCAACCGATGCCGCTGCCTGCGACATTGCGCAAGACAACCTGCCAGGCAGCCAGGCCGATCATGGCAAACAGGATGATGGCGAGCAGGAGGTTTTCCAGCCCGCGTCCGATACGCTCGGCGCGCCTGAGTATGCCGCCGGACTCACCGGACGAATCCGGCGATTGCTGCGACCAGGTCACCGACCTGGACCAGCCGCCCTGGTGGCACGATATTCCTGCACATGGCTGCGGGCCTCGCGCAACAGATCGGCGGAGATGCTGCCGCTGGCCGCCAGTTTGTCCATCGCCGCTGCCGTGGATGCGCGCCACACCGGGACTTCGGCCGGATCCAGTTCAAGGAACTGCATGCCGTTGGCCCGCAGGGCATTTTCAGCCTTGGCGTTGTCGATGCGGTTTTGCGCATCGAAATGCGTGTAGAGCTTCGTCATCACCTCGCGCAGTACAGCCTGATCCGCTGGACTGACGCTCTTGAGTGCATTCTTGTCGATGGCGAGCAGTCCGATCGTGTAGCTGAGCGGCTGGGTCGTGATGTATTTCGTCTTCGTGTACCACTGCAGCACCACGGCACCGACCGGCGGCGTCGCCACGATGTTCAGCAAACCGGTCTGCAGGCCTGTCAGCACGTCGGTAATCGGCAATGCGACGGGCGAGAGTTCCAGTGACTGCATGGCTGCATAGCTGGTCGGGTCGCCTTCCGGCACCCAGATCTTCTGGCCACGCAGGTCGGCAATGCCCCTTACCGGCTTGTTCGACAACAGGTAGGCAAAGCCACCGCCTGCAAAGCCGAAGGACACGAAGCCGGCCTTCTCAAGGCCCGCGGTGAGCCGCTCGTCCAGGCGGCTGCGCACGAAATCCACTTCGTCGAGCGTGTCGAAAAGCATCGGCGAACCGTAGATGACGACATCCGGATAGCGCTCCTGCAGGCCATTGGACGTGAACACGCCACCGTGCAACTGGCCGATGCGGATCTTGCGCAGAACCTTCCGGTCACTGCCCTGTATGCCGCCGCCGTAAAACTTCAGGTTGACGCGACCAGCTGTCCGGTCCCTGATCTGCAGACCTGCTGCGCGCAGGTCCTTCATCCAGGATGATCCCTCCGGCGCAACCGTTGCGATCTTGAGGTCGGTTGCATGCAGTACGGCAGGCACACAGGCGCCAGCGAGAATGATCAGGACGCGCAGCGCCTTTGACGTTCGTTGCAGCAGCATCATTGGAAAAATCTGCCTCTAGAAGTAATCATCGGCTGAAGCGAGCAGACCGGCGGCCTGTCGCTGAGCCAGTATATTGAAAAGTGTATAGCCTGGCTGGCGGGGATCCGCCTTCAACACTTCATTGAGAAGCCGGTCATGCAATTCACGGTCGTAGACGAGACGCGCATAACCCCGCGCATAGTCGACCAGCACACCGAGATCGCGGCGGCCGGTCAGCTCGAGCGCACGCTCGAAATACATCTGTCCGCGTTCAGGCTGGCCACCCAGCGCCGCTGGCCGCAGCGTATTGAGCACCCCGAGATAGGTATTGACCAGCGCTGCATCACGGTCAGGACTGATCACCAGCAACCGGTTCAGGACGCTTTCAATCCTCGGCAGTTCGGCGAGCGCCGCCCAGTCTTCACCGTGCGTTCGTATGTAGGCGAGCGAGCCGATGACGTAGCTCAACAATACCGAGGCATCGTCGGACCCGGCCTTGCCAAGCTGCAACTCCAGATCGCCATAGGGCAACTTGTCGATACCGCAAACGGGCTGGCCGCCATCAGCGCACAGGGCACGCACACCATGGTCGCGCGCATGGGCGGCAAGATTTGCCGAGCGGTCGGGATCCGCCACGAACACCACGGCATAAGCCGCATAGAGTCGGGCGGCTGCGCCGAGCACATCGCCTGAGGCATCCGGCGCAGCGGCCAGCGAGTCGAGGATCAGCAGATAGGCAGGAAGGCTGTCGCCAACGAGTTCCGGATCATCCTGGTTGAGGATCGCTGTCGAGAGATTGGCAGCGAAATCGGATGCGGCCGACTGCGCCATGCTGGCGCAGCCGGACAGCAGTCCGGCACACAGGACAGCGGCGATCGCACGACTCAGTCCGAGTCCCGACCGGTATGGATCCGGACCAGCGCGATACCGTGACAGACGGGGCACCGGCAAGTCCCGGAGCGTCAGACCTTTTCGCGAATGCGCGCGGACTTGCCGCTGCGATCACGCAGGTAGTAGAGCTTGGCGCGGCGCACCGCACCACGGCGCTTTACGGTGATCTCGGCAACCGTCGGGCTGTGCAGCGGAAATACCCGCTCCACACCTTCGCCATGCGATACCTTGCGCACGGTAAACGAGGAGTTCAGGCCCCGGTTCCGGCGGGCAATGACCACACCTTCATAGGCCTGCAGACGCTCACGATTGCCTTCCTTGACCCGCACCTGCACCACGACGGTGTCGCCGGGTACAAAGTCGGGGATCCCGGTCTTGAGGGCTTCGGATTCGAGTGTTTCGATGATGTTTCGCATGGTCGTGTCCAACTCTGTTCAAACGCCTGTTCAAACCCGTCTGCATCGGCCGGATTCAGGCCTGGTGCAGCGGGCGGTTACCGTCATTACTTCGGAGCCGCCGTTCCTCGATAAACTCGTCAAGCAGCCTGCGATCTTCGCTCGTCAGGCTCTGGCCCTGCAGCAACTCGGGCCTGCGCAGGCTGGTTCTGCCCAGCGCCTGCTTCCTGCGCCAGCGGCGGATGGCTTCGTGATCACCCGCCAGCAGCACGCCTGGAACAGTCCTGCCCTCCACGACTTCAGGCCGCGTGTAGTGCGGGTGATCAAGCAGACCCGCCGAGAATGAATCCTCGACGGCAGACTGTTCATCACCGAGCACACCCGGCAGCAATCTCAGCGTCGCGTCGATGACGGCCATCGCCGCCAGCTCGCCGCCACTCAGCACGAAATCGCCAAGCGACAATTCTTCATCGCAGGCCATCTCGATCAATCGTTCGTCAAAGCCCTCGTAGCGGCCTGCGACCAGCACCATCCCGGGCAATGTCGCCAGCCGTCGCGCCACTGTCTGATCAAAGCTGCGCCCCTGGGGCGTCAGAAAGATCACCGGACTTCCGTCCGGCATCCGGCTCCGTGCAGCCGCTATCGCGGTTGCAAAGGGCTCGACCCGCAGCAGCATCCCCGGACCACCGCCATAGGGCCGGTCGTCAACCGTACCATGCGCGTCGGTCGCATAGCGGCGCGGATCGATCGACTCCATCCGCACCAGGCCACGCTGCACCGCCCGCCCGACCACGCCCAGCTCCGCGAACGGCGCGAGCATCTCCGGAAACAGCGATACCACCGCGATATCCACGCTCAGCGCATCCTCGTCGTCAGCTCCGGATCGGGCTAAAAAGCCGGATCCCAGTCAACCGTGATCACGCGCTGGTCCGCATCGACTCCGGTAACCACCCTGCCGTACAGGAAGGGCACCAGATGCCGGCCTTCACCGACCACGATCATCACGTCATTGGCACCGGTCTCGAACAGGTGATCCACCGTGCCAAGAACCTCGCCAGTCAGGGTCTGAACTTGCATGCCCTGCAGATCCGTCCAGTAAAACTGCTGGCGAGCAGTCTTGCCGAACACGGCCCGATCGACTTCGATCTCGGCACCTATCAGCGCCGCCGCTGCATCCCGGTCCTGAACTCCCTCGATCGAGGCAACCACGCTGTCGCCGTGCGCACGCCCTGCAAGCACCCTGACCTGCCGGCTCTGGCCATCGAGGACCAGATGCCACGGACTGTAGTGGACGACGTTCTCGCGGGGATCGGTATAGGAATAAACCTTTACCCAGCCACGAACCCCAAACAACCCGCTGATCCGGCCTACCGGCACCTTTTTGTCATTGGCTGCGATCATGGACTGCCGATACCGGAAACGAGCACCGACACATGCAGCCGGGCCTCACGGTCCTCAAACCAGGACCGGCAGCGCTCAGGCGGCTTTGGCAACCTCAGCCTGGCGCCGGAAGTTCTTCAACAGCGAGGCGACACGGTCTGAAAGCTGCGCCCCGACACCGGTCCAGTAATCGACCCGTGCGAGATCTATGCGCAGCTTTTCTTCGTTTGCCGTCGCCATGGGGCTGAAGAACCCAACCCGCTCGACATACCGGCCATCTCGGGCACGGCGCGAGTCACAAACAACGATATGGTAAAACGGCCGCGCCTTGGCGCCTCCGCGGGACAGACGGATAGTAACCATCGTTCTGCTAATTCCTGTTAAATCTGGATGCCGGGCACGTGTAAACCGGGAATGTTACTTGAAAATTCGGCGATTAGCACCGTTCGCGACGGTTTGGCTACCGGCCAAAGCCGGGTAATCCCCGCATCATGCGCCGCAAACCGCCCTGCCCCATCTTTTTCATCATTTTCTGCATCTGGGTATGTTGCTTCAGCAGCTGGTTGACTGCCTGCACCGGCAGGCCGGAACCCGCCGCTATGCGCTTGCGGCGCGATCCATCGATGATTCCGGGCCGGCGGCGCTCCCGGGCGGTCATCGAGTTGATGATCGCGATCTGGCGACGCAGCATGCGAGGGTCGACCTGCCCGGCAAGCTTTTCCGCCGACATGCCTGCGGGCAGCGGCAATTTGTCCAGCATGCTCTCGACCCCGCCCAGACCGCTGATCTGCTCGAGCTGGGCACGCAGGTCGTTGAGGTCAAACTGCTTGCCGGTGGAAATCTTTTCGGCAAGTTGCGCCGCTGCCGCATGATCAGCCTTGCGCTGCACCTCCTCGACCAGACCCAGCACATCGCCCATACCAAGTATGCGCGAGGCCATGCGGTCGGGATGGAAGGGCTCGAGCTCGGCAACGGCCTCGCCGGTGCCGAGGAACTTGATTGGTACTCCGGTCACCGCCTTGACGGAT
>JAUPLK010000077.1 GCA_030836925.1 Pseudomonadota bacterium | reverse complement strand
CCCAGGCGGGCGGCGCTGGCCGGCGACTGGTGGTTTCCACGGCCAGGTACCCGGCGCGGATCGTTGCGCTGATCCAGACCAGCACCAGCAGGCTCATGACGGAGGCCGTCGTCAGCCGCGTCAGCAGCGGCGTCATGGGCAGCACTTCGGCCGCAATCAGCAGGCCCAGCAGGGCAATTGTCCGGAATACCGTCCGGTGACCGATGCCGCCGAGCCGGCCCCCGCTGTCCCAGCGGATCAGTACGCGATCGAGTGCGGCGCGCGTCACCCAGTCCACGAGCTTGCCGAGGACCAGGAAGGCCAGGATGATGACGACAGCTTGCAGGAAGGGGTTGGGGCCGATGAATTCAACCCAGCGAAACACCGGCCCCAGCCATTTTTCGATCATGGCACTCCCTGCATGGGCTTGCCGGAACGCACGCTACGGATTACCGAAAAAATAGGCGACACCCACCGTGACGCCAAAGGCTGTTGCGTCGTGGAAATCCACGTCGGAATCACTGTCGGCATAGGTCATCGAGCCGAAGGCGTTCCAGTTGTTGTCGCCGATATGCAGCTTGCGAAAGGCGGCGACGCTCAGTGCATAGCCGTCGCTGTCGGTGCGCCGGTCATAGACCGGGTTGGCCGCATCGTAGTCGGTGTTGAAATACTGCGCGGTGCTCACCCAGCGCCACTCGTTTGCCCCGTAACTGTAGGTCAGCTGCACGGCCGTGGTGTCGGCTGCAACAGCGCCTCCGTCGCGGTCGTCCTCACCAATCGTGATTTCCGGTTGCAGGGTGTGTGGACCGTCTGTCCAGCGATAGCCCAGCCTGATGCGACGGTCGTCTCCGTCACGCCGCAGCAGCAGTATTTCATCCGGTGTCAGGCCGAGCGCCGGATCGGTGCCGCTGGCCTCGTTGTCGATGTCGATCTCCCGCGTCACGAGCTGCAGATAGAAATTGGAATCGAGGATGCGCCACCAGTCGAGGCGCAGGCCGCTTGAATCGCGGTCGGTATCGCTGCGCGGCGTGCCCACGAGGTAGGGGTCTTCCCAGACTTCGGCCGGCAGGCCGCTGAAGAGCAGGGAGACGCCCATGATGCCGACCTGGTCCCACTGCTTGCGGATGCCAAGCCGGGTATTGAAGTCCAGGGTCACGTAGTCCTCGAGCGAACCGCCGAAGAATGCCTCCCAGCGGTTGCCGAAGGCGTAATTCACCTCACCGGAAATGATCGGGAAGGCGTCGTCGTTGGAGTCCGGGGACTGGTTGACCGACTGTATGGACGAGTCCTTGACGTCGATCAGCTGGTTGCCGCTGACCAGGTTGCTCTCCAGGTCGATGTAGCCACCACCGAACAGCACGTTGCCGTAGAAGCCGCTCTGGGCGGAAATCCGGTCGTCGGCGGCGAAAGCCGGCGTCACGGTGCAGGCGACAGCTGCCGCAATCAGCAGGCTGCCTGTCTGTCGGGTCGAGATCATTGCAGTTTCCTCAAAAAATGCGACCAGCACGGGTTTGATGGGCTACCTTCTGGCGTGGTTTGCCGTTGCGAAGTCCCAGTTCACCAGATTGTCGAGGAAGACTTCAAGAAACTTCTGGCGGAGGTTCTTGTAGGTCGGGTAATAGGCGTGTTCCCATACGTCGGCGGTAATCAGCGGTTTTGCGCTGCCCTTGATCGGGGTATCTGCATTGGTGGTGGTGACGATCTTCAGTTTGCCGTCGGCGAGCACCAGCCAGACCCAGCCCGAACCGAACTGGCCCATGCCGGCACTGATGAATTCCTTGCGGAAGCTGTCGTAGCTGCCGAAGTCGCGGTCGATGGCCGCGGCCAGTTCACCGGCCGGCTTGCCACCACCCTGCGGCTTCATGCTGTGCCAGAAGAAAGTGTGGTTCCAGATCTGGGCGGCCTGGTTGAACACGCCGCCCACGCTGGTTTTTACCAGCGCCTCCAGCGCAGGATCGCTGGCATCCGGCTGCAGCTCATTGAGCTTGGCCACGTATGCAGCATGGTGTTTGCCGTGGTGCAGCTGAAGGTTTTCAGTCGAGTAATGGGGTTCGAGTGCGTCGATTGCATAGGGCAGCGCAGGGAGCGTAACGGGCATGCATGGTTCCTTTGAGATGGGGCTGAAAGTATTGGCGTTTTACCATGCTGCGCCACGGTCTGGTCAACTGTTTGCGCGACTGAAGGCCGGTGTGTTCAGCGTGCTCTGGATTGCGGGCTTCAGCCTGTGCGCCTGCACTGCGCCGGAAATCCTGCCCGACGATGAATTGCAGGAAATTCCGCTGCAGGGAGTGGATCTGGCTACCGTTCAGGAGGTTTGTTACCTGCCGGACTTTGCTCCGGGCAGGTTCCCCTGGAAGACCGGCGAGTGTCTGAACTTCGAAGAGGTATTCAAGAACTACCAGTACGTCGAGGCTCGTCTCGACCGGGCACGACGACAGCTCGACCTGAGGTGGTTTACGCAAGGCAGGGAGGTCGCGAGGACCCGCTATCAGCTCAGATAGGCCGTGCAGGCACGACAGGATACTTGACGATCTCTGTATATTTGGGGTAGAAAGTCCCAAATGATGCTCATCTATCTATAGGATCCCTGGACCCCGATGGATAGTCCTGATTCCCCGACAGCTGCCAATATTCTGGACCGTGGCGCCGTGATGCAGACCTGCAGGGTACTGCTCCGGCCCATCGCCAGTCTGCTGCTGAAATGCGGGATGACCTGGCGGGAATTCGCCGAGGTGTCGAAAAGCGTATTCGTTGCGGTTGCGAGCCAGGACTTCGGACTCAACGGCCGTCCCACCAACGTGTCCCGCGTCTCGATACTCACTGGTGTAAGCCGCAAGGAAATCGCCCGCGTCCGGACCCTGCTCGAGCAGGAGGCCGACCCGCTGCCCAACAAGACCACGGATGCCACACGTGTGCTTTCCGGCTGGCACCAGGATCCGGACTTCCTGACAGCCGATGGCAAACCTTGCATTCTTCCCGCTGAGGGCGACGGCGCCAGTTTTGCCACACTCTGGCAACGTTATGGCGGTGACGTGCCTGTAACCAGCATGCGCAAGGAACTTGAGCGGGTTGGAGCCATCACGAGCTTGCCCGACGGCAGGCTGCGCGCCGAGCGTCGTTACTTCATGCCCCGGCGATTTGATCCGCAATGGATATTGAACGCGGGCGGCATGCTCCACGACCTCGGCTCCAGCATCACGCACAACCTCGATGCCGGCGCTGAAGCAGCGGGCGTTCGGCGTGACGCGCCTGCGCGTCGCTTCATCGGTCGTGCCACCAGTGACAGTGTTGATCCGGCAGCGCTGCCCGAGTTCGAGGCTTTCGTCGAGAAGAACGGCCAGGAATTCCTGGAGCGGATGGACAAGTGGTTGACCGAGCACGAAGCGCGTCCAGCGTCTGGTGAGGCGCGCAGGAAGATGCGGCTGGGTCTTGGTGTTTTCCTCATCGCAGACGAGTGACAAGGGGTTTGGTATGCGGATTCTGAGGCATGGATGCGGCGCGGCAGGTCTTGGTGCCCTGATGCTGGGCGCCCTGGTGGCGTGCGGCGGTGGCGGTGGCGGGGTGGTTGCCGGCATCGACCGGCTCGGCGTCACCAATGGCACGATCAATGGTTTCGGCAGTGTCATCGTCAATGGTGTCGAGTACGAGACAGGCACTGCCGACTTCGACATCGACGACGGTCCTGGCAGCCAGTCCGACCTGAAGGTCGGTCAGCAGGTGACGATCCAGTGGGACAGCAGTGACGATGGCGTCACGCGCAGCGCGCAGTCCGTCAGCTACGACGACCTGCTGGAAGGGCCCATCGACAGCATTGATCCGGCCAACCAGACGCTGGTGATACTGGGACAGGTGGTCATCGTCGACGCGGCGACTTCCTTCGATGATGAAATCGTGCCCCGGGATCTCACGGGTCTCGAGCTGGATGACGTGGTCGAGGTCAGCGGCCTGATCGACGGCAATGGGGTCATCCGGGCCACACGCATCGACTTCAGCGAGAACAGCGACGATTTCGAACTGCGCGGGGTGGTCGAGAGCCTGGATACCTTCGACAGGACGTTCATCATCAATGGCCTGACCGTGGACTATGTGGACGTCCTCAATCCGCCAGCCCTCGCCAACGGCCTGTTCGTGGAAGTGGAGGGCGACACCTTCGACGCCGGGATCCTCTATGCCATCAGCGTGGAGATCGAGGATGACGGCATTTCGGGCGCCGATGAGGGTGACGATGGCGAAGTCGAGGGTTACATCACGGACTTCGTGTCGGCCACGAACTTCAGCGTCTCGGGGATCCCCGTCACGACGAACGCCCAGACCACCTACGAGCACGGCGTGGTCGGCGACCTGGCCCTGAACGTCAAGGTCGAGGTCGAGGGCGAGCTGAACTCGTCCGGCGTGCTGGTGGCCCGCCAGGTCGAGTTCAAGTCCGGCGACGACGATGACGACGGCGACGACGACAGCATCGACGGGCGAGTGGCAGGCAACGTCACGGCCGTCAACGCCGGTGCCGGTACGCTGGTCATTGCCGGTGTCACCGTGACGGTGACTGCCGAGACCCGCTTCGAGGACCAGACCGGCGCCGTCGGCCAGTTCTTCGGGCTGGATGACATTACCGTGGGCAACTACGTGGAGGTCCGGGGTGATCCGGGTACCGGTGCCATGCTGACAGCGGTCATCCTGGAGCGGGATGCTGCCGACACCGAGGGTCTGTTGCGCGGCCCTGCCAGCGCCGTGAATGGTGTTGCACGCAGCCTGTCGGTCCTCGGTGTACCAGTGACCACCGATGCGGGTACCCAGTACCGCGACGACGATGACAACGCCATCAGCGCGGAGGCTTTCTTTGCTGCCATCAGCAATGGCTCCGAGGTCGAGGTGCAGTTCACGCAGAGCGGTGGTGCCATCGTGGCTGACGAACTGGAGCTGGAGGACTCGGACGACTGATCGGCGCGTAGGAGCGGCGGTAGGAGCGGCTTCAGCCGCGATCATTATCCGGATGATGCGGGGATCGCGCCTGAAGGCGCTCCTACCGCCGTTCCTACGCGCCGTCGCGTTCTTTCTGCAGCTGCAGCACGAAATCGCGGTCGACCTCGGCAATGCCGCGTTCTTTGGCCTGCTTGACGATGCCCTTGAGCACGGTCTTGATGAAGGGCTTCGGCACGCCGGTCAGCTGACGGCAGGCATCGCGGGTGAAGCTCACTTCCGGGTCGATGCGGTTTGCTTCGTACATGATCGCTTCTTCCTTCGGGCCCTTGTCGGTCGGTGTCGGCAGCCAGAAGGGCTTCCTGTGTTCAGCAAACCAGAATTTGCCGCCATCGCGAAAGCCATAGGTGATCGGCATCTGCGGCATCTGCCGCGTGCCTTCCTCGATGTTCGTGGCCCAGGTCTGCTTGAGCAGGATGTTGTCGATCCGCAGCACGAAATACTCGGGTGTTTTGCCGTTGTCGCGAATCGGCTGTGCCGAGTCCCACGTGCACTCGAAAACCTGGAAGGCTTCCTTGAGGATTTTCGGGAAGCGCTTGCCGTCGGATTGCCGGCCCGGGGTCGGGCTGTCGATCAGCGTGTAGGGGCTGTCACGCATCTTCTCGACGGTGTCCTGCCCCGGGTAGCCGAGACTGACGATCTTCTTCAGCGTGCGGCGATCGAATTCCACGAAGTTCAGCGCACAGACACCGCCGCGCCTGATGTACCGGTCCGTGTTGGAGTTCTGCCGGCTGCAGACCAGGAAGGAACGCCCGCCGATTACCTCGAAGGGAAAGCTGAGCTGGTAGGGCCCGATGTTGGTGTTGCCCTGCTCGTCGACGGTCGTGATCAGGGCAAAGGACGAGGGCCAGTACGCGCTGGCCTGGTACCAGTTGTCGCGCAGCGGGCTGGCCACGAAAGGCTCATCGATGGTGCGCGGGTGACGACGAAACAGATCAGCAAGCTTCATAAATGGAAATTCCCTTGATCAAAGTCCGTAACGCCGGGCAAGCAGGATGGACAGCGTGACCAGCATGAGCACGACCAGCGGCAGCCCCACGCGGACGAAGTCACTGAACCTGTAGCCAGCTGCGTTCATCACCAGCAGATTGGTCTGGTAGGCCATCGGCGTGGCGAAACTCAGGTTGGCGCCGAACAGGATGGCCAGTGCAAACGGCTCGAGAGGGGCGCCGAGCTGGGCTGCCGTGGCGATGGCGATCGGCGTGCCGACTGCAGCTGCGGCACTGTTCGAGACGAAGTTGGTGAGTACGGCCGAGAAGGCCATGAAAATCGCGATCTGCACCGCTGGCGAGGTTCCCGCGACCACGAACGAGATACCGCTGGCAATCCAGTCGGCAGCACCGGTGCTGACCAGCGTGGAACCGAGCGCAATGCTCGATGCCACCAGCAGGATGACGGCCGGACTCAGCGCCTTGCCGATGCCCTCCAGCTTGACGCAGTGGGTCAGCAGCATGGCGATGACGCCGAAAAATGCCGCGACGTGGATCGGCAGGACTTTCGTGGCCGCAGTGACGATCACCAGCAGCATGATCAGCAGGGCGCGTGCCGCGAGTGGCGAGCGCGGCAGTTGCAGGTTGCTGTCCAGCATCAGCAGGTGTGGCTCGCTCTTGAGCGCTTCCAGACGCTGGTTCTCGCCCTGCACCAGCAGCACGTCGCCTGGCGCCAGCGGCACCTCGTCGATGGGTCGGCCGTCGCGCAGGATCTGCCCGGCACTGCGCATCATGCCAACCACGACGACGCTGAAGCGCTCGGAAAAGCGCGCCTCGGACAGGCTTTTGCCGACCAGCGCGGAGTCGGAACCGATCACGGCCTCGGCAAGGCTGATGTCGTTGACGCGCGTATCGACACCGGCAAAGCGGCCTTCGCCGTAGCGGTCAAACAGGTCCACGCGCAGTACCGCAGCGATTTCGCGCAGGCCAGCCGGCGTATCGCGCAGGATCAGCACATCACCGGCCTCGATCTGCCCGAGCGTGTCCCTGTCCACCGGGGCATCGCCGCGGATGATTTCGATGAGTGGCAGCGCCTTGCCCAGCAGTCGGGTCAGTTCATCGAGTCGTCGCCCGACCAGCCGCTCATTCGCGGTACCGACCACGACGCGCGCTTCAAACTGGCGTTGTGCCTGCCTGCCCTCACCGCTGGTGCCGGGCAGCAGATGTGGTGCGATCAGCCAGAGATAGGGCAGTGCAACCAGCAGCGCGATGACGGTGATGGACGTGAAATCGAACAGTCCCATCGGCTGCATGCCGAGGTCGGTGGCGATCGACAGCACCAGGAGATT
>JAUPLK010000322.1 GCA_030836925.1 Pseudomonadota bacterium | reverse complement strand
AGCGGGACCGACACACCGAAAACCAGCGCCTGATCGTCAGGGCCTTCAAAGCGCCGCACGCCAGCAGAAAAGGCGACATCCGGCCGGCTCAGGCTGCGTGCCAGCCTCAGTTCCGCATCCCGCAAGCGCGCCTCCGAGCCAAAGCGCAGAAAATCGGGATTGGCATCCAGGCGCGCAGCCAGTGCCGCGAAATCCGTGTAATCCGGCACACGATAGAGATCTGCCCGGATCACGCCGAACGCATCATCCTGGGCACCCCAGGTTGCCGCGAGCTGCCGTCGACCCACCGCAAGCTGCTGCTGCGCATGTCGCTCATCCAGTTCGGCGGTGGCAAGTGCCGCCTGCGCGCGCAGCAGTTCTGCGTCAGGCGAGCGGGCCGCACGCACGCGCCGCTCCACATCCGTCACCGTCGCGCGCGCGAGCGCGGTGGCGCTGACCATCAGCTCCAGCTGCGCCTGCAGGGCTGCAACGTGGATGAAGCGACGCGCGACATCTGCAACCAGATCGAGCTGCGCTGCCTGACGCTCCACGGAAAGGAGATCCCGGCCTGCTTCAGCCGCTGCGGTGCGCAATCTGCGCTTGTCACCGAGCTCGACGACGCTGGAAAGTGCGAAGGTCGCTTCGGCCTCATCCAGGTCATCGAACTCGCCGCTGCCCAGGAAATTCTCCAGCTCAAAGGAGGCCTCGGTAACGGGCCGCTGGCCCGCTGCGGCAATGCGTGCGTCCTGGGCCTGCAACGTATAGGCAAAACCCTGCAGCGCCGGATTGCCGGCCAGCGCCCGCTCGACCGCCTGACCAAGGGTCAGGCTGGCTGGCTCGGCAGCGCTGGTCTGCGCGTGGGCCGCGCCGTGCAGCGCCAGGCCGGTAATGAGCAGCAACGCGCCGGCTGCGCGCGTGGGGCAAAGAAACATCGGGGTCTCCCGGTCCGAAAGCCGCCATCGTTGCGGCGTGGGTAAGTCGACGGAACGCTGTGGGAGCTAGACGGGTGGGCCCCGGAGCAATGGCCGGAAGAAAGACGGCCTTTGAGGAACGGCAATACCGGCGGGCAACGGCAACAGCAGCAGCGCCTGGCGCGGAGCGAGGACCAGCAGCAGGACTGCAAACACCAACAGGACACCAAGGCCCTGTGAAGAAAGTTTGCCGGTTGCAGGACTCGACATGTCGATGGAAGGATCTTCGTGATCTGCATCCGCCAACTGGCTGCTGGCCGCATCAGAAATATGCGCGTAAACCGCCGGCGCAGCGCCGTCCAGGCACAGGTGCACGTGGAGCCCACCCAGCCGCGGCAAAAGCACCGCCGCGCAAAAAAGCGCAAACATCAGCTGTCGGGTTCTGGAAGCAGTCATTGCCGGAGGTATGGACTCAAGCTGCACTGGAACGAGTCCAGAGGCTACGCGAGCGAGGGTGAGGCTGTCCATTCTCCGGGAACGCGCGGGCGGAATTCAAGCTTCAGGGAAACCACTGCAGGCCGAAATAGCCTTGCAACTCAATATCATCGTCGCCGGGTTCATCAATCGATCCGCCAAGCGCCATGAGCAGGTGCCAGCGCTCGCTGAGTGCCACATCCGCACCGAAGCGGTACAGGACACCGTGATCGTCCAGGCTGCGATCGGCGCCACCGTGCAACTCGGCCATCAGCTCGATGCGCTCATTCACGGGACGGGCGACGGCAACGCCATAGCCCCATTCGTTGGTCTCGCCGCTGACAGCGACATAGCGCAGCTCGGCATTGAGTCGCCATTCGTCCAGCTGGTACTGCCACTGCACCGGCAGTGCCCATACATCGACATCATTGATGACACCGCGATCCACGGCGCCTTCACGCAACAGGGTTTCGACGAAAGGTGCGACCGACATCTGCAGGTCGCCGGCATCGAGAAAACGCCACTTGAGACCGACTGCAGCGGGGCCGAAATCGGATTTGCGGCTGCCATCATGCGGGTCGGCAATGACACGCGTCGCCACCACCCCGAGTTGCAGATCCGGACCCAGGCCATAGGACACATCGAGGATCGGCAGGAACCATTGCTCACCGCTGTCGCGGCTTTCGAAGGCGCTGGCAACGATGATCTCGAAGGCGCCCGGATCGAGGATGCCGGGATCGTCGATCGTCAGCGGCGGACCGGCCTGCGCCGGAAGCGGGAGTACCAGGGACATGAGGGCGCCACACACTGCGCCGACGAGGTTGGCTCGCATGATCAGTGAAATTCCTGCAAAGGGCTTCACGGCAATGGCACACACGCCGGCAGCGCCGGCAATTTGTGATTATCCTGCACGACCCAACGGCGCAGACGCATCCGGCTTGCGGTCAGCCGGCGCATTAATCCAGATCAGCGTCGCCTGCCGTCCGCAATTGCCATCGCGGCGGTGCGAAAAAAAGCGCGCCGGGTCACCAGCAGTGCAGAGATCTCCGCCGTATACGCACTGCACGCCGACGGCAGCGAGACGCCGGCGGGCGATGGCGACCAGATCGAGTTGCCAGCGGCCGCGTGCATTGGCACTGAAGCCGCTGCCTGCAGCGGGATCGACAGCGAGAAAAGCCTCGCGCACCTCGCTGCCGACTTCATAGGCCGCGGCACTGATCGCCGGCCCGATCCAGGCCATGAGCGTGGCCGGCGCTGCCCCGCGGCCGGCGAGCGCCGTGACGGTTGCTTCCAGCACACCGGCAGCCAGGCCCCGCCAGCCAGCATGGGCAGCGGCAACGCGCGTGCCCGCAGCGTTGCAGAAGAGCACCGGCAGGCAGTCCGCCGTCATGACCACGCAGGCCTGGCCGGCACGGCCAGCAATGATGGCGTCGGCGCTCATGCGGGGC
>JAUPLK010000321.1 GCA_030836925.1 Pseudomonadota bacterium | reverse complement strand
CCGACCGGGAACCAGTCCATGCAAAGAACCTTCTCCGCCGAGTTTGTCTATCAGCTCTTCTCGCTGCTGCTGTCCGTGCTGCTGGTGCATGCGGTGTATGTCACGCTGGTCTGGCCGAATGCGCAGGCGGTGATCGAGCAGAACCGGCAGATGGTGAAGCAGGATGCGAGCTACACCCCGCAGCGTTCCTGGTACATCGTGCTCAAGGACTACGAGCAGGAGGCCTGCTTCGTGCTGGGGCTGTGGGCGCTCTCGATCATGGGCTACAAGGCGCGCAATGTGGCGCGCGAGCGGGAGATGCTTGATCGCGAGCTGGTGCCGATCGCGGAGGGCATGCGGATCCTGCCCGAAGACACGCGCAACTACATCCGCCAGATCCAGGGTCTGCCAGCAGCGGACCAGGCTCTGCTGCTGCCGCGCGCGCTGCTCAATGCCCTGCAGCGCTTTGGCGCCACGCACAATGTGCAGGACGCGTCGTCTTCCGCACACACCGTGGTGATGTCGGGCGGCGAGCGGCTGGAAGCCGAGCTGTCCATGATCCGCTATATCCTCTGGGCGATTCCCTCCATCGGCTTCATCGGCACGGTGCGCGGCATCGGCGATGCGCTCGGCGTGGCCAACAAGGCGGTGTCGGGCGATATCAGTGGTGTCACCGAGAGCCTGGGCGTGGCCTTCAATTCCACGCTGATTGCCCTGCTGATCAGCATCCTGCTGATGTTTCTCGTGCATCAGCTGCAACTCCTGCAGGAGCGGCTGTCCTTCGAGGCCGAGAGCTATCTCGATGAACACCTGATCCGGCATCTGCAGGTCAACTGACGCCGTGATCAGCACCCAGCCCATCCTGACCACACCGCTGGCCATCGACCTCAATGATGCCGCCGTAGCCGTCGTCAGCGAAACCGGCCTGCTGCATGTGGAGCCGGCCTATGTGGTGGTTGCGGACGGGCCGGCGCGCTTTGGTGCCGATGCTCTGCCGGTGCTCAAGCGCTGGCCGCGCCTCACCAGTGTGCGCTACTGGCGTGACCTGACGGCCGCACCCCTGCAGCGGCCGCTGCGTGCCTTTGTCTCCAACGCCGAGATCGTCGCTGCGCATTTGCGCCGGCTGTGGCTGACACACGGCACCAGCAGCCAGCGCGGTCTCGTCTGTGCCACGCCGCCCTGGTGGACGCCCGGGCAGATCACGGCGCTGATCGACATCAGCCGCGAATACGAACTGGCGATACTCGGGCTGGTGGATGCCTCGGTGGCGGCCGTGCGCAACGAGTACCCGGGTCGTGAATTGCTGCATATCGATGCCGGGCTGCATACCCTGACGCTGACGCATATCCGCCAGGATGGGCAGGCCCGTGTGGGCGAGCGCGAATTCTTCCCGTCGCTGGGTGTGGAGTCGCTGCAGCGGCTGGCGACAGAACTCATCGCGCGGCGTTTCATCGAGCACAGCCGCTTCGATCCGCTGCACAGCGCGGAGATGGAGCAGGCCCTGTTTGACCGCTTGCCGGACTGGCTGGGGCGGGTGGCGCGCGATGTCGATGCACGGCTCGAACTCAAGTCCGGCACGGACCGGTTCCGGGCCACCATCGACGCGGCGGATTTCCGGGAGCGCATGGCCGCAGCCTGCGAGCCGCTGCTGCAGCGGCTGCGTTCGCGCATCGTGATGCGGGGTCCGCATGTGCTGCAGGTACCGCAGCGGCTGACCGATTTCCCCGGCGTGCTCGACAGCCTGATGCGGCTGCCGGAATGCGAAATCCATGTGCTGGAACCCGGTGCCGCCGCATTCGGTGCGCTTGCCCGGCTCACGCCCGAGCGGGTGGATGTACCCGTGGTGCGCACCGAACTGCCCTGGGATCGACCGCCGGTCGAAAGAGCCGCGTCCGGAGTGGCGCCGGCGGAACGCAGCGAGTGTGCCGCAACCCATCTGCTGGCCGGACATCGCGCCTGGCGTCTCGGCGCAGAACCCTTGACGATCGGTACCGGCGTGACAGCCGGGGAACACGGCGTGCTGCTGGAGGCGGGGTTGCGCGGCGTTTCGCGGCATCACTGCACGGTGCGTACCGAGAACGGTGTGCAGATGCTCCTCGATCACAGCCGTTTCGGCACGCTGCTGAACGGGCACCGCGTGGACACGGCAGCGGTGCTCAAGGCCGGCGATGTGATCAGCCTGGGCACGCCGCCGGTCGAGCTGCGGCTGATCGCCGAAGTTGCCGGCCATGGCGCGTAGATCCTTCAACGTCTTCAGTCTCTCCTTCCTGGACGTGATGGCCTGCGGCCTGGGTGCCACGATCCTGTTCCTGATGATCATCAGTGCCCAGGTGCGGCTGAAGGCCGAGCGGGCCAGTGCGGAGCTGCTCGCCGAAGCTGGCAGCCTGGAGCAGGAAGTCCGGGATGCGCGCAGCAATCTGGCGCGCCTGCAGGCCAGTCCGGTTCCCTCCCCCGAACAGGCTGCTGCACAGATCGAGAAGCTGCGACAGCAGATTGCCGACATGCGCGCGAAAGTGGCGGCGCAGCCCGCTGACAGCGTTGCGGAGAAAGAAAGCCCCGAGCAGTTGCGTGCCGACGTCCAGCGCCTGGAGGAGGGCCTGAGCCGCCTCAGTGCCAGTCAGCAGAAGTCCGGTTCGGGTGCCCGCGTGCGCAGTTTCACCGGTGATGGCAACCGCCAGTATCTGACCGGCATGCAGATGGGCGGCAAGCGGGTGGTGATCCTGGTCGATGCCTCGTCGAGCATGCTGGCACGGACCTATGTGAACGTGGTCCGCTACCGGGCCATGCCGGATGCCCGTAAGCGCAAGGCACCGAAGTGGCGGCAGGTGGTGGCCGCGGTCGACTGGCTGAC
>JAUPLK010000320.1 GCA_030836925.1 Pseudomonadota bacterium | reverse complement strand
CCACGACCATGCAGGCCTGGGTCGAAGCCTGGCTGGATGGCACCGGTACCGGCGGCACACGCCAGATCCAGCTGGTGGCGCCGCCCGACAACGAGGTCGGCCAGAGCCGCAACTTCCCGGCAGATTCGGCGGGCTATGCCACCAATGTCTGGCCACTGGTCCGCCAGTACTGCGCCGGCTGTCACGACTCCTCGGCCGCGACCCGCCAGTCGCCCTTCTTCGCCGACGAGGACGTGGACAGCGCCTATCTCGGGGTGAAGACCAAGATCGATCTCGATGACCCGGACCAGTCGCGGCTGGTGCTGCGTCTGCGCGAGGAATTCCACAACTGCTGGAGCGACTGCGCGGCCAATGCCACCACGATGGAGAACGCGATCCGCGCCTGGGCGCAGCAGATCCCGCTGACATCGGTCGACCCGCAACTGGTGATCAGCAAGGCGCTGACCATGTATGAAGGCACGGTGGCCAGCGGCGGCAGCCGGCATGAAGGCAGCCAGATCGCGCTGTGGGAATTCAAGGAAGCCAGCGGCAGCATGGCCTTCGACACCAGCGGCGTGCAGCCGGCGATCAACCTCAGCCTGTCCGGCGACATCCAGTGGGTCGGCGGCTGGGGCATCGACATACGCAGCGGCAAGGCCCAGGGTTCGACCAGCGCCAGCCGCAAGCTCCACGACCTGATCACCGCCACCGGGCAGTACAGCATCGAGGCCTGGGCCGCACCGGCCAACGTCAACCAGGAAGACACGCGCATCATCAGCTACTCGGCTGGCCCCACGCTGCGCAACTTCACGCTGGGACAGACGCTCTACAGCTACGACTTTCTCCATCGCAGCAGCAGCACCGATGCCAACGGCGCACCGATACTGCAAACCGCCGCGGCAGACGAGGACGCGCAGGCCACCCTGCAACATGTGGTGCTGACCTTCGATCCGGTCAATGGACGACGCGTCTACGTGAACGGCGTGTACACGCAGGATGCCGACCCGGTTGCCGGCGGCACGCTGGGCGACTGGGATGAAACCTTCGCACTGGTGCTCGGCAACGAACCCTCGGGCGACCGGCAGTGGCGCGGCGTGCTGCGACTCGCGGCGATCCACAACCGCGCGCTCACGGACCTGCAGGTACAGCAGAACTTCGACGCCGGTGTCGGCGAGCGTTTTTACCTGCTCTTCAACGTCAGCACGCAGGTGGGCGCTCCGGGCAGCTACATCATGTTCGAGGTGAGCCAGTTCGACAGCTACAGCTATCTGTTCTACCGGCCCACCTTCATCAACCTCAATGCCGACTGGCAGCCCTCGGGGAGCATTCCGGTCCGCGGTCTGCTGATCGGCGCCAATGGCATCGAGCTGCCGGTCAGCCAGGCCTGGGGCAACATGAATGAATCCATCAGCACGGCCAACGGCTACACGCCGGCAACCGGCCAGGTGCTGTCCAGCCTCGGCACGACCATTCCGCTGGAGAAGGGTCCGGATGCCGACGAGTTCTTCCTGAGCTTTGCCGAGCTCGGCAGTGCCAGCAATGTGCGCGTCGAACCCGCACCGCTGACGCCGCCAGCACCGGCAGACGGCGAGCCGCAGTCGGACATCGGCGTAAAGACCTTCGAGGAGATCAACGCCACCATGGCGACGATCACCGGTGTCGCGCCGAGCACGCCGGCAGTGAGGGCAACCTGGACGCTGGTGCGCCAGCAACTGCCGGCCATCGATGATGTGTCAGCCATACTTGCCTCGCACCAGGTCGGCATCGCGCAGCTGGCCATCGAGTACTGCAACGCGCTGGTCAACGACACGACGCTGCGCGCCGCGGTGTTCCCGGGCTTCAACTTCGGCACGCCGGCGAACCAGGCCTTCGATACGCCGGCCGAACGGGACCTGATCTTCTCGCCACTGATCAATCGCTCCATGGGCTCCGGATTGCTGAGCCAGCCAGACGCCGCCAACGTGCGCCTGGAACTCGACAACCTGACGACGACGCTGACCAGTTGCGGCGGCAGCTGTGCGGCTGACCGGACCGCGACAGTGGTCAAGTCCGCCTGTGCGGCAACCATCGGCAGCGCCGCAACCCTGGTGCAGTAAAGCACGGAATCCACGCCGACCGAGGCAAGCATATGTCACGCAGAAACAGGAACTACTTCGAGCCGCAGCGGCATCCGGACCACCCGCGGCCGATCACGCGCCGGCAGCTGATTTCGCAGGGTTTCATGGCTGGCACGGCGACCGTGCTGGGCGGCGGGGTACTCAGCCTGTTTGCCAATCCGCGTGCGGCTTACGCGGCACTCTCATCGGACCTGGAACTGCTGAAGAGTTCCTGCGGCATCGCCACCCTGGGCGCCGGCAAGATTCCCTTCATCTGCTTTGACCTGGCTGGCGGTGCCAGCATGGCAGGCTCGAACGTGCTGGTCGGTGGTGCCGGCGGCCAGCTCGATTTCCTGTCCAGCGCCGGCTACAGCAAGCTCGGCCTGCCCGGTGACATGATTCCGCCGGTGATCAGCGCAGTCACGCAGCAGGACCACGTCGACCAGAGCCTCGGTCTCGCCTTCCACAGCGACAGCGCCTTCCTGCGCGGCATGCAGGGCAGCATGAGTGCCGGCACGGCAGCCAGCATCAACGGTGCAGTCATTCCGGCCCGCTCGGAGAACGATACCGGCAACAATCCGCACAACCCGCTGTACGGTATCGCGCGCATCGGTGCGGATGGCTCGCTGCTGAAGCTGGTCGGCTCACGCAACAGCGACTCGGGTGGCAACTCCGTGGCACCCATGACCATGGTCAATGCGGGCGACCGGCCGACCAAGATCGACCGGCCCAGCGATGTCACCGGTCTCGTCGATA
>JAUPLK010000319.1 GCA_030836925.1 Pseudomonadota bacterium | reverse complement strand
CTCCAGGCTCGACTGAAGCTGGATCCGTCCCCGCCGCACGAGTGTTGCGATCTCGAAAAGGCTGATTGCCGATATGCCGAGTGATCCCGGTGCGGGCCGCTTCGACACCACCCGTCGCACCCTGGTGGGCAGCCTGAGCGGATCATTCAACCACCAGACGAGGGCATGCGTATCGAGCAGGATCAACGGTTGATGTCCCACTCTTGCGGCTCGAAGGCGGGATCGAAAGGCCGGTCGTAGCGCAGCACGCTGCCGCGCAGGAAGGCGCGTGCGGCGTCGGCGGCGGTCTTGTGCGGATTCGCGGGCGGCGCGAGTTCAGCGATGACCTTGCCGCGAGAGGTAATCGCCAGCCGCTCACCCTTTCGGACCCGGCCCAGCCAGGCTGGCAGGTTCTGGCGCAACGCCGTAACCGGTACCTGCGGCATCTTCTTCATTCCCTGAGTGTACAGAGCAACCGTACAGAACGACAGTGTGCCGGTCGACGCGACAATCCGGGTGTTTCAGCAGCAAATGAAGCGGGACACTGGTGGAGCCAACCGGCCCGCGGGTCCAATCAGGACAATCCGGCCAAAAGCTCCGATTTGCCTGTCTTGCACCATGGACTAGCCTGTTGCCCATGGACTATCTTGCGGACCCGGCCCAGCCAGGCTGGCAGGTTCTGGCGCAACGCCGTAACCGGAACCTGTGGCACCTTCTTCATTTCCCAAGTCTACAGAGCAACTGTACAGACTGGTGCGGTAGACTGGCGGGTTTAACGTATGGGGTGTTTGAATTTCCCATGCGCCATTTCCCTTGCCGGTTCGTGCACTTGAACCGAGAATCATCGCTCGGCTTCGCTAGCCATGCCCGGCAAAAGTCATTGCAGCAATAAGTCGCTTCAATCCGCATTTCCGGGTCTCGAAGTTTCATGCCTCTGACAAGGAACTGACGATGTTCAATAAACCAATGCTTGGCCGTAGGCGCCGCAATCTGATGCAGTCGTTGCTGATTGCCGCTATTGCCCTGACCGGGATCGGCATGGCACAAGCCCGAAGCGATGCCTCGGCGGCGGCGAAGATCGGCACGGTGTATACCGGCGACGTGATCAACGGCAAGAAAGTGGTGAGTTCGCTGAATACCGATGATCTGGAGCCCGGCAAGAAGCACCTGCTGTATTTCCAGGGTGTGCAAATGTCCACGGGACAGAATTGGTATGTATCGGTGATCGTCGCAAAGGGCGCCAGGCCGGGCAAGCGCATCACCTTGACCAGCGGTGTGCACGGCGACGAGATGAGTGCGGTACACACCGTAAAGTCCGTCATGGGCCGCTTGAATGCGGCGGAAATGTCGGGGACCGTTATGGCGGTAGTCGACATTGCGCGCCCTGCGATGGAGAGCATGCAGCGTCGCTGGCCGAGCTCGGGGCGCGGCTTCGAGTTGATTGACATGAACCGCGAATGGCCAGGCAACGAGAATGGCCTTGGGGCTGCCAGTCGCCAGGCCGGGCTCGTGTTCAACAGGCTGCTCAAGCCCAACACCGACCTGGCCATCGATTTTCACACAGGCACTACCGGCCTGGACGTGGCTGCCTTCCACATCGGCGAGATGCGTATCCCGGACGTGAAGACGATGATGATGCTCTATCCCGTTCCGGCGATATGGGACAGCCCGGCCTACCCCGGCGTGCTGCACAACGCATTCATCGACGCCGGCATTCCCTGTTTCACGCCCGAAATCGGTGGGGCGCGGCGGCTGGACCTCGACATGATTCCTCTTTTCATCGAAGGCACGATGAACGTGTTCAAACACTATGGCCTGATTTCGGGTGCGATTGGACGTACCGCAGTCGACGCGAACGTCTACATCGGGAAGAGCGCGGTTCCCGTCCTGACGACCCATGGAGGATTCATCGAACTGTTTGTCAAATTGAACGACAAGGTTACCCCGGGGCAAAAAGTGGCTATCCAGCGCAATGCATTCGGCGAAATGGTGGCTGAATACACCAGCCCGGTGGAGGGCTTGATAGGCGCCTTGCGCAGCGATGCCACATCCGAGCCCGGCAATGTGCTTATGTTTATCCTGTCCGGTGGCGCCGCTGGGCCCGGCGCAGATTCTTACTCGGAGTAGTTGGTGGCGCCACGATGCCCCGTGGCTGCGCCTGTTCTGCAACGCGCGGGTGTTTGTGGGTTCGCAGGAGCGGCTTCAGCCGCGATTCTCGTTTTGAAAAGAAGAATCGCGGCTGAAGCCGCTCCTACGGGCGGAGCTTGCTGACCTTCGGGTCCGGTGCGGCTTCGGTGTCGTCGATGCCGGCGGCCTGATCGGCAAAGAAGCGGCGTACCTTCAGTGCCTGGCGCAGCTTGGCCTTGCGCACATAGGTCTGGTTGAGCAGGTCTTTCATGGTTTCCAGCAGGGCGGCGGCCTGCCGCCGTTCGAATGCCGGGTCAGCCTTTGCACCCTTGCTGTCCGGGTCGAAGATCACCCGGCAGACCGCAGTGAAGGTGGCCTCGTCGATTTCGCCGAGTTGCTGGATCTCGGTGACGGTGTCGAATACGCGCAGGCGGCCGGCCTCGCCGACGTCGTCGAAGATCGCCTGGGCCGTCTGCCGGCACATGGCTGCAAAAGCCTGCCAGAGCCCGGCGCTGTAGCAGGCCAGCGCCTCGCGAAAGCGGGTGGCGACCGGGGCGGGCAGATAGCTGAGGCTGAAGCGTTCGGGTGGATGCTCGACCGGCTGCGGCAGCGGATGCAGTTCAACGCGATCCTCGCGCCAGGCGCGCGTGCGGTAGCGCAGGAATACCGGCGACTTGCAGGCCGAGCACTGCAGGACCACGCCGATCTGTGCCGGCCGCTCGGCCTTGAGCCGGCTGAAGGG
>JAUPLK010000318.1 GCA_030836925.1 Pseudomonadota bacterium | reverse complement strand
TCGACCGCTTCAAGGCCAAGGCCAGCAAGGCGAAGCAGGCGCAGTCGCGGATGAAGCGACTGGCCAAGCTCAGTGGTACCGAGGCGGTGCGTGCCGAACGCTCGCTGTGGATCAACTTCGAGGCGCCCGCGAAGCTGCCGTTCTCGCTGGTGCGGCTGGATCACCTTGAGGCCGGCTATCGCGCATCAGCGGTCAACGCCAGCGCCGACCATCTGCCCGGCGAGGCATCAGCCGCGACAGGCAGCGTCACGATCCTGCACGACGTGTGTTTCGGGCTCGAAGCCGGCGACCGCGTGGCGCTGCTCGGGCCGAACGGCGCCGGCAAGTCGACGCTGGTCAAGACCCTGGTCGGTGAACTGCCGCCATTGGGCGGCGAGCGCCGCGTGCACAGCGATCTGCGCATCGGTTACTTCGCGCAGCACACGGTGGAGAGTCTGCGCGAGGGTGCAACGCCGATGGATCACCTGCGCGACATCGCTCCCGAGGCCACGACTCAGGAAATGCGCAGCTTCCTTGGCAAGTGGTACTTCCCGGCCGAGCGCGCCTTCCAGTGTGTCGATGTGATGTCAGGCGGCGAGCGCGCCCGGCTCGCGCTGGCGCTGATCGCCTGGCGCAAGCCGAATGTGCTGCTGCTCGACGAGCCCACCAACCACCTCGACCTGGACATGCGCGAAGCGCTGGCCGAAGCGCTCGCGGACTTCGATGGCGCGATCGTGCTGGTGTCCCACGACCGGCATCTGATCGGCCTGGTCTGCGATACCTTCTGGCGGGTGGCTGATCACCGGGTTGAGCCTTTTGCGGGCGACCTCGACGGTTATGCGGCGTGGCTGCGTGCGCGCTCCGGCAAAGCGGAGAAGGATGCCGAGCCGGTCAAGGCGAGTCCGCCACCTAAAGCAGCCCCGCCGCCGAAGGTCGATGCAAAGCGCAGCCGGCGCCTCAAGGACATCGAGAAACTCGAACAGCGCATCGCGGTGCTCAGCAGCGATCTTGCGCAACTCGAGAGCAGCCTGCAGAACCCGGCGCTGTACAGCGACAACGCCGCCGAGTTTGCCCGCCTGACCGCCCGGCACAGCGAGGTTGGCGCACAGCACGCCGCGCTGGAGGCGCAGTGGCTGGAGGCCTACGCGCAGCTGGAGGCGGGCTGAGCGCTGACCCGGCTCCCGCCACCACGCCGCACATTCGTCGGCCCCGCGTTCTTCCGCTCCCTTTCTGATTCTGTGGCCCCGTTCACGGAATGCCCGCGCGCCTTTGCCTACTGTTCAGGCCATGCGCGCGAAGTACTACACACGCTTCCTGCTGCGCTCCGCCGAGCCGGGGTTCGCCGACGAATACAGCGGTGTCGTCGAGTTGAGCCATGCCGTGAACCAGGTGCTGGAGCCGCATGAGATCGAGGCGGTACTGGCGGAGAACTTTCACCGTGACCAGCAGGAAGTAGAGCTGCTCAACTGGTCCAGGATTCACTGAGTCAGACCGGATCAACTGTCCGGATTGACCGACCCCTTCCCCCTATATTCGCCCGGCCTTGTGCCGGGCTTTTTTTTGGTTCTTCAGAGTGACTCTGAATTATTACCCTCTCTGTTGCCCTTACTAAAGGGTAATTACCTCTTCTTCCGCCACTTCGCGGCTGGCCCGCGTCCCTGGCACTCGACCTTGCCCGCCGCCTGCTGTTCGCGCAGCACCCGGCGAACCATGTCGCGACTGACGCCCGGGCAGCGCAGTTCCAGCTGTGCGACGGAAAAATCCCCGGTGAATTTCTCAATGGCAGAGTTCACCTGATCGGTCTTCGCACCACGCGGTGCCCTGGTTTCGCCCACCCGCTCGGCAAACTCCTTGTAGGCTGTCTTCAGGATGAACAAGACATAATTGATGTAGGGCCAGGGATCGTGCTTGCCCTCGTGCCAGCCCTGCGAGCTTTTCTCCAGTGTCTCGTAGTAACGATCCTTGTTCTGCTCGACCAGCCGCTCTACGCTGATGTACCGACCGACCTCGAAACCAAGCTGGTAGCTTTGCAACAGCCAGAGCAGGCGTGAGACCCGGCCATTGCCATCACGGAACGGGTGAATGCACAGGAAGTCGAGGTTGAACGCAGCCAGCGCAATCAGGGGTGGCACCCATCCCTCGTTCTGGCAGCTGTGCCAGTCCAGCACAAGGTCAGCCATTCGCGCCGAAGCCTCGGCCGCCGGTACGGTGCGAAACCGCACCCGCTCGCTGCCATCCGGATAGCGCTCGATGATATCGCCATCCTTTTCCTTGTACTGTCCGGTATCCCAGATCTGCCCGCGTGTCAGGGCGTGCAGCCGCTTGATTGTCTGCTCGTCGAGCGGAATTCCCGCTGTCTCGGCGTGAATCCAGGCCAGCGCATCACGATAGCCGCGCACCTCTTCCTCGTCGCGGTCGCGGAACAGCGGCTTGGGTACCACCAGAATATCCCGCACGCGACTGGGGTCGATGGAAACACCCTCGATCCGATTTGATGACACGGCACTCTCGATCAACGCGTGCTCGCGCAAGGCCTTCAGTCGCTGTGGCGACTGGCGCGTGTAAAGCTCCTGCCTGCCGCGAAATTCGCCAAGGTCGGAGAGATACCAGGCCGTTGCGGGTGGTATCGCAGCTTGCCCCGTGGCGAACTGGCGCAAGGTCATCATCATGTATCCCCTACTGAATTCAGCCTCTGAATGGCGGCATCACGCTGCGCCTCTGCTCCAGCACTACCTGGACATCAGCCGGTCGGTCCAGGCGATGCCGATGGCCGAGAGGATGAAGATGCTGTGAATCCCGGTCTGCCACATCACGCCGTCGAAGGTGACCGAGGTACAGGCCTTGAGATTCGAGCCGAATTCGATGCCGGCCTGCACC
>JAUPLK010000317.1 GCA_030836925.1 Pseudomonadota bacterium | reverse complement strand
CGAAAATCGTCGGCGCGCCGACGGCGCGGCGCAGGCTCAGCAGGGTGGCAGCCGTCAGCAGCATGACCACTGAACGCAACAGCGGTACGCTGAATCCGGCAAGCACGCCATAGCACGCAGCCGCACCGACAGCCGTCCAGCCCGCCCACAGCTTCGGGCGGCAACTGAAGCCCAGTGCGAGCAGACCGCGGGCCAGCAGCAGGCCCACGAGCGCAAAGGGCCCGGCGACCAGGGCAATATGAAAACCGGAGATTGAGATCAGGTGCACCGTACCGGTACGGCGCAGCAGCTCCCACTCCTCCGCCGCCAGTGCCTGATAGGCACCCACCGAGAGACCAAGGACATACGGTGCAGCCTCGCGTCCTGTCAGCGGCGCCATCATCCGGCGTGCGAGGACAGCGCGCGCCCGGCTGGCACGACAGACCGGTTGCCCGGCTGAAAGACGCCGGTTGTCACCGCTCTCACGTACCCAGCCGGTGGCCCCGATCCCTTCGCTGAACAGCCAGCGCTCATAGTCGAAGGTACCGGGATTGGCCGAGCCACGCGGTGGCCGGACGCGGAGCTGCAACTGCCAGACCTCACCCGGCCAGATCTCCGGCGCAGTGTCATACCAGGTGACAAGGATCCGTTGCGGCACCCTGGTTGCGGCCCCCGGCAGCCGCGTTTCAAGCACGAAGCGCAGCGAGCCATCCTGCCGGCGTGGAAATTCGCAGATACTGCCAGTGACGCTGATATCGGTGCCGGTCCTGTCCGGTGGCAGACGATCGGCAAGCGCGTCGTGAATGCTGAACACGACCCGTGCACCGACCAGCACCACCAGCCCCGCCAGGACCAGCCCGCGCCTGCCGGCGAGCAAAGCACCGACAACGATGGCGGCGACGGCTGCAGCGACCAGCAGGTAATCCGGTGGCAAGCGCTGACCGAACAGGAGCAGAAGGGCCAGCAGAACGGCGAGAATAGCCGAGGCGAGCATGTGCGCTGGCGTCCAGAACCGGGATAATGCGCGGGCCCGGCGCTGCGACTGGCCGGACAGGGATGCAATGGATCGACAGCTTCAGGGTACGGGATGCCGCGCAAATTTCTAAGGCGACTATCTGTTGCGTATCGTGAGAAACACGAGCAACAGCCGTGGTATCTGCGGCCGTTTGCCTCACTGCTTCACCACCCGGTTTATCTATCGATCAACCGGCGGAGCATCACCCGGGCCATGGCGATCGGACTGTTCGTGGCCATGTTGCCGATGCCGGGGCACACGCCACTCGCCCTGCTGCTCGGTCTGCTGCTGAGAGCCAATCTTCCGGTTGCCCTGCTGGTGATCTGGGTGGCCAACCCCGTGACCTACGCACCGATACTGTATGGCGAATATCTGCTCGGCAACTATCTGCTCGGTGTCACGCCCGGTGAATTCAGCCTGGGCTCATCATGGGCCGAGCTGCGCACACTCATGGAGAAAACCTGGCGTCCGCTGTGGTTCGGTGCGATCGTCAGCGGGCTGCTGCTTGCCGTTCTGGGTTATGGACTCAGCAATGCGGCCTGGCGGGCGCATACCCTGCGGCGCTATGGTCGGCGCATCGAAGAGCGCAAGCGACACTCATGAAGCCTGCTGGCGATACTCGGCGCTGATGTCGTCAAGACGACCATCCTGCAAACGCAGCACGCGGCCCATGCGCTCTGCGATGCGTGCTTCGTGGGTCACGATGACCAGACTCGCACCGAGTTCGCGATTCAGGGAAAGCATCAGCTCGAGCACGGTTTCACCGGTCTTGCGGTCAAGGTTGCCGGTCGGCTCATCGGCCAGCACGACTGCCGGCTCGGTGACCAGCGCCCTGGCGACGGCCACGCGCTGACGCTCACCGCCTGACAGTTCACCAGGGCGGTGATCGAGTCGCGCACCCAGTCCCACGCGTTCCAGGACTTCCCGCGCCCGTACCCGGATCGTGGCAACCGGATCGCGACGCACCAGCAGTGGCATGGCCACATTTTCCAGTGCGGTAAATTCCGGCAGCAGGTGATGGAACTGGTAAACAAAACCGAGGTGCCGGTTCCGGATCAGTCCGCGCTGTGCATTGTCGACGGCCGAGAGGTTCTGTCCACGCACGCGCACTTCACCGGCGGTCGGCGTATCCAGGCCACCCAGCAGCTGCAGCAGCGTGGTCTTGCCGGCACCGGAGTAGCCAACGATGGCTATGCGTTCACCCGGCGCAACGCTCAGGTCAATGCCATTCAGCACATTGATGACCACCCCGCCCTCGGTAAAGCGGCGAGCAAGGTCACGACACTCGAGCGAAGGCACTTCATTCATGACGCAACACCTCGGCTGGTGCGGTGAGAGCGCCGCGCCAGGCTGGATAGACCGTGGACACCAGGCTGAGAACCAGACCGATCCCCGCCACCTGCCAGACATCCGACCACAGCAACCGGCTCGGCAGCTCGCTGATGAAATAGACATCTGGCGCAAGAAACTGGAACCCGGAAATCCGCTCGATCAGGGTGGTGATCGAACTGACATTCCATGCACCCAGCACACCGGCTGCCACACCGACAGTGGTCCCCGTCAGCCCGATGATGGCACCCTGGCAGACAAAGACCGTCATGATCGCCGCAGGCGACGCTCCGATTGTACGCAAGATGGCGATCTCGCCGCGTTTGTCGCGCACCACCATCACCAGCGTCGAGACGATGTTGAAAGCAGCGACGGCCACGACCAGCAGCAGGATGACGAAGACGATCGACCGTGTCAGCTGTATCGAGCGAAAGAAGTTGCCATGCTCGTGTGTCCAGTCGCTGATCCAGGCACCCTCGCCCCAGGCACTTGCGACCGCACGCACCACTGCCGGCGCCTGCAGGGGATCCTTG
>JAUPLK010000316.1 GCA_030836925.1 Pseudomonadota bacterium | reverse complement strand
GCGTGGTGCTGATGCCATCGCGGTGATGCTGGGCAGCCTGCTGACGCAGGTAGGCATCCAGCGCTGGCTCGCCACACGCGAAGCCCTCACGATCATGCCGCCGGGGCTTGAGTTGCTCGACAACGAGCACTGCTCAGGGCTTCGCGATGCGGTCGAGGGCTTTTTTCAGCCTGGCGTTCGGCTGGAAGGGAGCATCCAGCGCCTTGAGAAAGCGCCGGGATTCCTGGACCGACAGGGTGACGGTCAGTTCGGCAGCCATGACGCTTTCGGCTTCGCGCAGCACCGCATCGCGCACGAAAGCGGACAGAGGCACCCCCCGCAGGTCGGCAGCACGGGCGATGCGCGCCTTGTCCGCCGGGTTCAGGCGCAGGTCGAGACGGGCGGCAGCGGCTGTCATGGCGATCCTCCTTGTACGGAATGGTACCGTACACCGTTTATCGGGTCAAAGGCAGCTTTACTTTGTCCATGAAATGGCTTGTTTCGACTGACGAATCAGGGGCACAGGTACCGGGTTTGGCTTATTTGACTTGTTTGGAAGGAGGTGTTTTCCGACGGACGCTCCGGAAATCCGGGTGGACACCAGTCTTTGAACGAGGCGATCGATTGCCTGATGTGAACGTCCTGCAATGAACCCGGCGGTCCGAGAATCGCCTCGCAGGTCAGTCGCGCATGCGCGCCGTCATCCGCGTAGCTGGCAGGTTCGCGAAGCACCCGCCACTTACCGCCCCGATCGACTTGCAGCCTGACGGTTTGAGCGAAGGCCCGGCTCCTGCACCTGTACGCCACCCTCAGCGCGGACTCCCCGGCGCCTCGATGGCCGCCGCAAGCTCGATATGCAGCGCGCGCTCGCGCCAGATCAGGTAGAGCCCGCTGGCGATCACCAACGCACCACCGGTCCACACGCGTGCCGAGGGCAGCGCTGACCAGAACAGCCAGTCGAGTCCCACGGCCCAGAGCAGGGCGGTGTATTCGAAGGGCGCGACCACCGAGGCCGGTGCGCAGCGGAAGGCCTCGGTAATGAAGTGCTGGCCAAAAGCACCGAGCAGACCGAGTAATGCCAGCCACAGCCAGTGCTCACGCTGGAGCGGCACCCAGTCGGGCCAGGCCAGCAGTCCGGCGAACACCGTCAGCAGCACCAAAAACCAGAACACCATCGAGGCGGTTGAATCGGTGCGCGTGAGCATGCGTGCGGTGATCGCGCTACCGGCATAGGCCCCGGCAGAAATCAGCGCACCAACTGCGCCCAGCAGACTGAGACGCGAAGTGTCCGGCTGCAGCATCCAGAGCACGCCGAGCAGGCCGACGCCGATGGCCAGCCAGCGCCGCCAGCCGACATGCTCACCGAGCATCGGCACCGACAGCGCGGTGACGAACAGCGGTGCGACAAAAAATATCGCGTAGGCATCGGCCAGAGACAACTGGCTGACGGCATAAATGAAACCACTGAGCATGATCAGCGCCAGCACCCCCCGGCCCAGGTGCAGGCCCCAGCGCACCGGCCGCAACTTGCGCCAGCTGCCGGTATAGGCAAACAGCAGCAGCAGGTATGGCAGCGAAGCGGCCCCGCGCAACGCCGCCACCTGCAGCGGCGGATAGCTGGCCGCAAACAGCTTGAGGACCGCATCCATACCGGCGAAAAAAGCCACGGCGAACAGCATCGCGCCGATGCCGCGAAGCCGCTGGTCAGTCATGACATGACTGTTCGGTCGCCAATCAGATCGGCTCCTGCTGGTAGGGCACTGGCGGCAGGGTCATGAAGAAGTCATACAGCGCGCCGAGGTCTGCCGCCGTCATCTCGCCAAAGGCATTCCAGTTCATCAGCGTGTTGGCGGTGGGATCGGTGGCGACACGCTCGACCCGCGACTTGAACAGCTGGATGAACTGCTCCTTGCTCCAGCTGCCGAGGCCGCTCTCGTGCGGCGTGAGATTCATGGTGTACATGGTGCGGCCATTGAGAAAAAATGGCATGCCGCCGGAAAACTCCCGCCCCTCGAACCCCTTCATCGACTGCGGATCCTTGGGCGTATGACAGAACTCGCAGCGCGCCACGGTGGCCAGGTACCGGCCACGGGCCACGGAGTCCGAGTGGTCGGGCGCCATGGCCGGACTGTCAAAGGGCTCGGGCCAGAGCTGCACCAGCATGTTCATCGGGAAATCGATCTGCCGCTCCGGCCGCACCGATTTCACCGGCTGCATCGAACGCAGGTAGGCCACCACCGCCTGCATGTCGTCGTCCGCCACATGCTTGTAGATGAAGTACGGCATGATCGGGAACAGGCCCTTGCCGTCCTTGTTCACGCCTTCGCGCACGGCGCGGATGATCTCGCCATCGCTCCAGCTGCCGAGACCCGTTTCCTCATCCGGCGTGATGTTGCGGATACACAGCCGGCCGGGGAAATTCTCCTGCCCGGCATTGACGCCTGCGGCGATGGTCTTGCGGGTCATGCAGGCGCGGCCGGCACCGATAGGTTCGACCGGCGGACCGCCGTAGAGGCCCCAGTCGCGTTCCGAATGGCAGTCCACGCACTGCAGGACGTTGACCGCGAGATAACGTCCCCGCTCGATGTTCTCTGCAGATGCTTCAATCTTGATGTCGGTGGCCGGACGTTGCCGGGGCAACTGGGTCGCGTACCAGGTCCAGGCCAGCAGGATCGCGACGATGATTGCCAGCACCACGCGCACCACGATCTTCCGCATCACTCACCTCCTGCCGGTTGACGGCGCCGGAATCCGGTTTCAGTTGCCCAGCAGGCGCAGGAACTCGTTGCGCGTCTGCGGATGCGAACGAAAGTGACCGAGCATGCACGAGGTGGTCATGATCGAGTTCTGTTTCTCGACCCCGCGCATCATCATGCACATGT
>JAUPLK010000315.1 GCA_030836925.1 Pseudomonadota bacterium | reverse complement strand
TGGTGCTGTCGATCTGGGCGATTGCCGTGGCTGCGCTTTCAGGCCGCCTGCCGCAGGATATCCGGGCGCGGATTCTCGGCGTGATGGGCGCGGTAAACTCGGGCCTCATCGCCTTCGTACTGTTTACCTCGAATCCTTTTGTACGGCTCGACCCCATCCCCTTCGACGGCAATGACCTGAATCCGCTGCTGCAAGACCCCGCGATGGCCCTGCATCCGCCGATACTGTATGCGGGCTACGTCGGTTTTTCGGTCGCCTTTTCTTTCGCCATTGCCGCGCTGCTGGCGGGCAAGGTCGACAGCGAGTGGGCGCGGTGGGCTCGGCCATGGACCACGACGGCCTGGGTGTTTTTGACCATCGGTATCGCCCTGGGCAGCTGGTGGGCCTATTACGAACTGGGCTGGGGCGGCTGGTGGTTCTGGGATCCGGTTGAAAACGCCTCGTTCATGCCCTGGCTGGTAGGTACGGCGCTGATTCACTCGCTTGCGGTGACAGAAAAGCGCGGGATCTTCAAGGGCTCGACGCTGCTGCTGGCGATCAGTGCATTTTCACTGAGTCTCGTCGGTACTTTCCTGGTGCGGTCCGGCGTGTTGGTGTCGGTGCACTCATTTGCTTCTGATCCAGCACGGGGACTGTTCATCCTCGGCTTTCTTGCGGTCGTGATCGGTGTGGCGCTGGGTCTTTATGCATGGCGGGCACCATCGCTGGACAGGGCGGTGGGTTTCAGTGCCTTCTCGCGCGAAACTTTTCTGCTGATCAACAATATTCTGCTGTGCGTGGCCGCCGGGCTGGTGCTGCTGGGGACGCTGTATCCGCTGGTGCTCGATGCCCTGAACGCCGGCAAGATCTCGGTGGGGCCGCCGTATTTTGAAACAGTATTCCTGCTGCCGATGTTGCCGCTGCTCTTCGCGGTGGGCGTGGGCATGCACACCGCATGGCGCTCGGCTGATAGTTCCGCGACGGCAAAACGCCTGCGCGTTCCCGCAGCGCTTGCCATCATTGGCGGAATTGCCATCACGCTGCTCGTGTACGGTGGGAAAAACGTCCTGACCATGGTCGGGATCGCGGCGGGCTTGTGGCTGGTGCTCACCGCATTGCTCGATCCGGTACGGCAGATCATCGGTCGCGGTCCACAGTTCAGCCGTGCCGCGCTGGGGATGTCGATCGCGCATCTGGGGCTGGGTCTGTTTGTGCTGGGTGTCACGGTAACGACTTCCTTCAATGTCGAAACCGACCAGCGCATTGCCGTCGGCGAGACGGCACAGATCGGCGACTACAGCATCCGCTTCAATGGCGTCCGGCAGGTTAGTGGGCCCAACTACCAGGGACTGCGCGGCGAGATGATCGTTACGCAAAACGGTCGGCCGATTGCCACCCTGCATCCGGAGAAGCGCGTATACGGCACCCGCAGTTCACCGATGACCGAGGCGGGCATCGATGCCGGCTGGTCCCGGGATGTTTTCGTTGCACTCGGCGATGACCTCGGCCGGGACGCCTGGAGCGTGCGTCTGCAGTACAAGCCACTGATCCGCTTCATCTGGCTGGGTGCACTGGTCATGGCCTTTGGTGGTGTCATTGCTGCAAGTGACCGGCGCTACCGCCTGCCGGTGCGGGCCAGCGTTCCTGATGTCGGTCCGGGCTCACAGCCCGCGCAGCCCTGAGACAGGCCGGGCAACCATGTGGCGCTATCTGTTGCCTGGGGCCGTGTTTGCGCTGCTGATCGCCGTGTTTGCCGTGGGTCTGTTTCGTGATCCGGGCTATGTGCCGTCACCACTGATTGGCAAGCCGGCACCCGAATTCAGCCTGCCGCGTCTCGATGATCCGCAAGTGAATCTGCAACGCTCGGATCTGCTGGGCAAGGTCAGCCTGGTCAATGTCTGGGCAACCTGGTGCACCGGTTGCCGGCAGGAACACGAGACCCTGCTCACACTGGCACGCGATGGCAGCGTGCCGATCTTCGGCATCAACTGGAAGGACGACCCAGTCCAGGCCCGCCAGTGGCTGCAACAACTCGGCAATCCCTATGCCGCAGTCGGCGTGGACGAGGAGGGCGGAACGGCAATCGACTGGGGTGTCTACGGTGCGCCCGAAACATTCCTGATCGGTGCCGACGGTACCGTACTTTACAAGCACATCGCACCAATGACGCTCGCTGTCTGGCGCGAGGAATTCATGCCGCGCATCGCGGCGGCCCGCTCGGGATCCAGATCCCAGTGAGGCGCATCAGTTCCCTGGTTGCCGTCCTGCTGTTTGCGGCAGCGATTCCGGCATGGGCGATCGCCCCCGAAGAGATGCTCTCAGACCCCGCACAACAGGCCGCTTATGAGCACCTCACCAACGAGGTGCGTTGCCTCGTGTGTCAGAACCAGACCATTGCAGATTCAACTGCACCGCTGGCAGTCGATTTGCGCCGGGAAATCCGGCGGATGCTGGCAGCAGGGCAGTCGGAGGAGGAGATCAAGACTTTTCTGCTCGACCGCTACGGTGATTTCGTGCTTTACCGGCCACGCTGGCAGACCAATACAGCGCTGCTGTGGCTGGCACCGGTTCTGTTGCTGTTGATCGGCGGCACGGCCTTGTGGCGAATTATCCGGCGGCGCACCAGCCTGCCGATACCACTCGATGATGGCGATCCGCCCGCATCGCCACCCTGATGATAGATGGCATGAACCTTTTCATTCTTGTCGCCGGCCTGTTGACCACTGTGACGATCGCACTGCTCGCATGGCCGCTGTTGCGGACTGGTCAGCATCGCTCGCCGCAGGCGGCAATACTTGCTGCGCTCCTGATTCCGGCAGCAGTCTGGCTGCTTTATCCGAAGGTCAGCAGCTACGACTGGGAAGCACCGGCGGAACGGATCGCTGACCCCGCGGC
>JAUPLK010000314.1 GCA_030836925.1 Pseudomonadota bacterium | reverse complement strand
ACGCGCTTTTACCGCTCGGTCATCGTCGAGGAGATGACGCGCGACTATGTGCGTACGGCGCGGGCCTTCGGGCTGTCCGAGAGGCGCATCTTCATGCGCAGCATCCTCAAGAATTGCCTGATCCCGATCATCACCCGCATCATGTTTTCGATTCCGCAGGTGGCGATCGGCGGCAGCCTGCTGATCGAAAGCTATTTCGGCATACCGGGCATCGGCAAGGCAACCTACGAGGCGATCATCACCGGCGACCAGCCGGTCCTGAAGGCTGTGATCAGCCTGACTGCGATCCTGTTTGTCCTGGTCATGACGCTCAACGACATCCTCTATCGGGCGGTCGATCCGCGCGTGTCACTCAAATGAACGGCATCTGGCACAAGGTGCTGCGAAAGTTCCTCGCTGACCGGACCGGCGTTGCCGGCCTTGCCGTGGTGCTGCTGTATTTTCTGACGGCGCTCGGCGTCTGGTGCGGTTGGTGGGGTACGGACTGGGCCGACCTCAGCGGCGGCAAGTGGGAGCCGGCCTCGGCAGACCACTGGTTTGGTACCAACATCATCGGCCAGGATATTTTCTCGCGGGCCATCCACGCGACATCCACCGCATTCGAGGTTGGTGTCGTGGTCGCCGTGCTGGCCACGCTGATTGGCGGCGTACTCGGTGCCTTTGCGGGATTCTTTGCCGGCAGCTGGATCGACGAATTGCTGCTGTGGGTGATGAACGTGCTCGATGCCATTCCCTTCTACCTGTTCGTTGCCGCAGTGGCCTACTCGCTTGGTGGCAGCGCCTACGCCATGCATGTGGCGATGGTCACCTCGTTCTGGATCGGCACTGCACGGCTGGTACGGGGCGAAGTCATCAAGCTGCGCAGCATCGAATACATCGAGGCAGCCTATGCAATCGGCTTGTCGCGGCTGCGGATCATCTTCCGCCATATCCTGCCGAATACCTCGCACATCCTGCTGGTGCAGGCCTCCATCGCCTTTGTCAGCGCGATCAAGGCGGAGGTCATTCTCAGCTTTCTGGGCATCGGCATCCGCGATGGCATGAGCTGGGGGCTGATGATCGAGGAAAGTACCAAAGAGGTTCTGGCAGGTTTCTACAACAACTTCCTGGCGGCCTCGCTGCTGATGTTTGGCCTGGTGATGGCCTTCAATGCCCTGTCTGATGCCCTGCAGGACGCCATGGATCCGAGGAAGGTCGCATGAACGGCGCGAATCAAACTGCTCCGCTGCTGCGTGTACGGGACCTGACTGTGGATTTCCGCACCATGGACGGCATGGTGCGGGCGGTGGATGCCGTCAGTTTCGACATCTGGCCCAATGAAGCCATCGGCCTGGTGGGAGAGTCCGGCTGTGGCAAGACGGTTACCGGCCTGTCGCTGCTGCGACTGATCCCGTCGCCACCAGGCAAAATCGTGGCCGGCAGCATCGAACTGGCGGGCCGGGATCTGGTCGCGCTCGAGTCGGGTGACATGGAGCAGCTGAGGGGCAGCGAGATTGCGATGATCTTCCAGGAGCCCATGACCTCGCTGAATCCGGTGTTCACCATCGGCAGTCAGATCACGGAGGTGATCAGGCGACACCGGCAGATGTCACAGAGGCAGGCACGGGAGATGGCGGCAGAGCTGCTCGCAAAGGTCAACATCCCGGATGCCGCCCGCCGTCTCGACGACTATCCGCACCAGCTGTCCGGTGGCATGCGTCAACGGGTGATGATCGCGATGGCGCTATCCTGCAACCCGAAACTGCTGGTTGCCGATGAACCCACGACTGCGCTGGATGTCACCACCCAGGCCCAGGTGCTGGAACAGATACGCGAATTGCAGAACGAGTTCCGTATGGCGGTGATACTGGTGACCCACGATCTCGGAGTCGTGGCCGAGACCTGCCAGCGTGCGCTGGTGATGTACTGCGGGAGCATCGTTGAAGCAGGCCGTACAGAACGGCTCTTTGCCCAGCCACGCCACCCCTACACCGCAGGTCTGCTGGCCTCGATCCCGCGCATACGCGCAGAGCGCATCGCCGAGTTGCCGGTGATCCCCGGCCGTGTGCCGGATCCCGGTGCCCTGCCGGAGGGCTGTCGTTTTGCGGCGCGCTGCAGCCACGTGCAGCCGCGTTGTCATCGGGAGCGCCCGGGCCTGCACGGCGATCCCGATGGCAGCGCGGTCGCCTGTCACTATCCGCTGGATGCCGACACATGAATGCAGAACCGCTGGTCGAGGCGCGCGGCCTCAGCAAGTACTTTCCGATCCGCGGCGGCCTGTTCCGCCGCGTCGTCGCCGAACTGAAGGCCGTCGACGAGGTGAGCTTCGTGATTCATCGAGGTCGGACACTGGGCCTGGTCGGTGAATCCGGTTGCGGCAAATCCACTCTCGGTCGCATGCTGCTGCGCCTGCAGGAGCCCACCGCCGGGCAGGTTCTGTTCGCCGGTACCGACCTTACGCGCCTCGACCGGCAGCAGATGCTCGCTTACCGGCAGCGGATACAGGCGGTATTCCAGGATCCATATGGCTCGCTGAGCCCGCGGCGAACCGTCGGCCAGACCGTGCGCGAACCGCTGGATGTGCATCGGGTGGGTACACCAGCGGAGCGTGACCAGCGCGTGAATGAACTGCTCGATGTCGTGGGCCTCAGTGCACAGGCCGCATACCGCTACCCGCACGAGTTTTCCGGTGGCCAGCGTCAGCGCATCGGCATCGCACGGGCACTGGCGCTGAACCCGCAATTTGTGGTCGCGGACGAACCTGTTTCGGCGCTGGATGTCTCGGTGCAGTCGCAGGTGCTGAATCTGATCGTCCGCCTGCAGCGGGAGCGGGGCATTGCCCTGCTGTTCATCTCGCATGACCTGGCAGTCGTGCAGCACGTCAGCGACGACATT
>JAUPLK010000313.1 GCA_030836925.1 Pseudomonadota bacterium | reverse complement strand
AACCGCCGTAACCGCAGCCCGGATAGATGAATGCATAGCCGATGCGCGGGTCGGAACCGATGCCGATGCGCACCTGCTCGATATCCGCACCGTAACGCTCGGCGATGTTCGCCAGCTCGTTCATCAGGCTGATCTTGGTGGCCAGCATGACGTTGGCGGCGTACTTGGTGAGCTCGGCCGAGCGCACATCCATCACGATCAGCTTGTCGTGACTGCGGCTGAAGGGCTCGTAGAGCTGGCGCAGCAGCTCGATGGCCCGCGGGCTGTCGGTGCCGATGATGATGCGGTCGGGCTTCATGAAGTCGCCGACCGCCGCACCCTCTTTCAAAAATTCGGGATTCGAGACCACATCGAAGTCGGTCTGCAGCTTGCGCGCCGCCAGCGCCGCGGCGATGCTCTCCCGCACGCGGTCGGCGGTACCCACCGGCACCGTGGACTTGTCGACGATCACCTTGTACTCGCCCATGTGCCGGCCGATGGTCTCGGCCACGGTCAGCACATGGCGCAGATCGGCCGAACCATCCTCGTTTTTGGGTGTGCCCACGGCGATGAACTGGATCTCGCCATGCGCCACGCCGGCCGCCACATCGGTGCTGAAATTCAGTCGTCCGGCCGCATGACTGCGCTTGACCACCTCGGCCAGGCCCGGCTCATAGATGGGGATTTCGCCGCGCCCGAGCGCCGCCACCTTGGCGGCATCGATATCGACGCACAGCACCTGGTTGCCGGCCTGCGCGATGCAGGCGCCCGTGACCAGACCCACGTAGCCGGTGCCGTGTACGGTAATTTTCATCGTTGTTCTCGGGATCCAGCGGGAAAAACAGCCGCTAGATTAGCCGCTCAGGCGCCGAAGGCAACCAATCCCGTCACGCGCGACGCCCGGACTCCAGGTCGACCACCGTGCCGCCTGCAGCCGGGGAAGCCGGCGCCGCCTTGCCCGCCGCCCGGCCATCGCCACCCGGATCAGCCTGACGGGCCTGCCAGACCAGGTCGTCGATGCCCTCGCTCACCGGCACGAAGCCGTTCACGCTCTCCAGCAGCAGATTGAGGGTCTGCTCACAGTCGAAGGCATTGCTGGCCAGCTGGAGCTGGGCCAGAAAATGCCGGACCCTGGGCCAGGGCAGCGACTCCTCCATGGCGCGCATGATCATCGGGTGCTCGGTACGCGCCACATCGGTACCGATCAACAGCTCCTCGTAGAGCTTTTCGCCGTGGCGCAGGCCGGTGTAGCGGATGGCGATGTCGCCCTCGGGATTGGCCTCGTCGCGCACCGTGAAGCCCATCAGCCTGATCATGCGTTCGGCCAGATCGGCGATGCGTACCGGCTCACCCATGTCGAGCACGAAGACGTCGCCACCCTGCCCCATCGAGCCGGCCTGGATCACCAGCTGGGCGGCCTCCGGGATGGTCATGAAATAGCGGATCACATCCCGGTGGGTGACGGTCACCGGACCGCCATCGCGGATCTGCTTGCGGAACAGTGGCACCACCGAGCCGGAGGACTCGAGCACATTGCCGAAGCGCACCATGCAGAAACGGGTCTTGCTGCCACGCTCGGCCATGGCCTGCAGCACCAGCTCGGCAAAGCGCTTGGTGGCGCCCATCACGTTGACGGGCAGCACGGCCTTGTCGGTGGAGATCAGCACGAAGGTCTCGACACCGGCCTCCTCGGCCGCTTCGGCGGTATGCCAGGTGCCGATGATGTTGTTGTGGATGCCCTCGATCATGTTGTATTCGACGATCGGCACATGCTTGTAGGCCGCCGCGTGGTAGAGCGTCTGCACGCCAAAGGCCGCGATCGCGCCGCGCACCCGGTCACGGTGATGCACGGAACCGAGCAGCGCCACGACCTCGACATCCAGCTCGTGTGCCTGGCGCAGGGCCTTCAGGTCCTGATCGATCTGATAGAGGTTGTGCTCGCTGAGATCGAACAGCACCAGCCGGCGCGGGCCCAGTTCGATGATCTGCCGGCACAGTTCCGAACCGATCGAGCCACCGGCACCGGTGACCATCACCGACTTGCCGCGGATGCAGGCGTCGAGCAGATTGAGGTGCGGCGGCACGGTTTCGCGGCCCAGCAGGTCGGCCACATCGACATCGCGGATGTCATCGAGGCGGGCCTTGCCGGTCAGCAGATCACCGATATCCGGCACGGTCTGCAGACGGACCGACTGGTTGCTGAAGCTGTCGATGATCTGCTTGCGCCGACGACGGCCGGCCGACGGCAGGGCCAGCAGCACCCGGTCGACGCGCAACAGGGCGAGCATACCGGCAGCCCTGGCCGGGCTGATCACCGGCAGACCGGCGATCGTGCGTCCCTGCAGTCCGGGGTTGTCATCGATGAACAGCACCGGCATGAAATCACGGTGGTTCGAAGCCGCCGCCACCAGGCGCAGACCGGCACGGCCCGCGCCGTAGATCGCCACGCGCTCACCGCCAGAATGACGATCCGAGACCACCGCGCGCATCGCAAAGCGGGTCGTGACCACCGCAAACACGCCGAAGACATAGAACAGCAGGCTGAAAGACGCCAGCTGGATCCCGGTCTGGATGCCCGATATCCCGACCATGCCGGTCAGCACGGCGGTCAGGATCACCATGGCGCGCAGCACGCCGGCGACCATCCGGGCATTGACGAAGCGGATGATGGCCCGGTACAGCCCCTGGCTGGCGAGAATCGGAATACCGAGGCCCACGGCGGCGAGGAACAGCCAGCTGAACTGCGGGTTGGCGGGCAATGTGCCCTGATGGAGGATCAGGAGTGTCAGGGCGAGAACGGTGGCCAGCACGACGGCGTCGATGACAGCGATGATCAGTCGCTTGGCGAGTGGGGGGAGCTGGATCAGCCGGGACTGGAGTCCGACGACAGTCATTT
>JAUPLK010000312.1 GCA_030836925.1 Pseudomonadota bacterium | reverse complement strand
GGTTACGGCATCCGCGTGAATTCGGTGCATCCGGGCAATACCGACACGCCGATGTTCCGCCAGGAACTCGAGGACATGCACCGCAAGGGCGCGGTTGCGAGTACCGAGGAGGCCCTGAAGTTCTACATGGACATGCAGGTACTGCCGGAGATCGGCCAGCCGCGGGATATCGCCGCGATGGTCCTGTTTCTGGCCTCCGACGCGGCGCGCTTCATCACCGGCGCCGAGTTCGTCGTCGATGGCGGCCTGACCGCGCAATAGGCAGGCCGCATGTCCGCAAATCATGCTCCAGACGCGAGTTCCTCCGGCATGCTGTTGTCCTGCCTGCTCTATCCGGTTGGTCCTGCCGCCATCATCCTGATGCCGATGATCGTCGGTGGCCTGATCGACAGCCATGGTTTCAGCGAACAGCAGGCCGGCAACATCGCGGCGCTCGAAGGTCTGGGCCTGGTATTCGCCTCGATGCTCGCGGCGGCCTGGATACGCCGCGTTTCCTGGGTCAAGGCGCTGCTCGTCGCCTTCCTCGGCTATGCCGCGCTCAACATCCTCAGCGCAAACATCGAAGCCTACGTGCCGTTGCTGGTGCTGCGTTGTCTCAGCGGGCTGGCTGGCGGCAGTGTGATGGCCGTGACGGTTGCCGCGCTCGGCGACCAGCGTGAGCCGGACCGCGCCTTCGGTCTCGCCCAGGCCGTGCAGGGCGTGATGATGCTGGGCGGATTCCTCGCGGCGCCCTGGCTGGTACAGCGCTGGGGCGTCAGCGCCATCTACTACATGCTGGCTGGCGCGTCCCTGTTGATGATGCTGATGTTGCCGCGATTCCCGGTGGCGGGCCGGGTGCGTGCAGCAGCAACAAGGGAGAATGCGCTGCAGGCCGGCCACACCGGCCTGATCTGGCTTGGCCTCTTCGCCAGTGTGCTGTTTTTCGTCAACGTGTTCGGCTTCTGGGCCTTTGTCGAGCGCATCGGCCAGGCGGGCGGTCTGCCGGCCCAGACCATCGCGCTGGCACTCGGCATTTCGCAGGTGGTGGCCATCGCGGGCGCGCTCGCAGCGGCCTGGGCCAGCGACCGCTACGGTCGCTATCTGCCCCTGCTGATCGTGTTCATCGGTCAGGCCGCCGCCCTGTTCGCGGTGCTCGGCGATTTTGGCGCAGCAACATTCTTTGTCAGCACCGGGCTGTTCCAGGCGCTGTTCATCATCGGTGTCTCCTACCAGATGGGCGCCATCGCCCGGCTCGACATCCATGGCCGCTATCTGGTCACCATGACGGCGGCACAGGGCCTCGGCTCGGCGCTCGGGCCGGCGCTTGCCGCAACGTTGATCCGCGAGGGTGGCGATTACAGCCTGATCATGCCGATGGCAGCCCTGCTTTGCCTGTTTGGCACGTTGATGTTCCTGTTTATCGTGTGGCGCAGCGCCCAGATGGGGGCCACGAAGGCCGCCTGATGGCTTATATTCCCGCTGTCGATACAGCGATGAGGCTGTTTACCCGTGCCAGAGTCCCCAGCGCCCCGGTCTGTTGCACCCTACCTCGCCGTCGGTCTGTCGACGGTCATCTACGGCATCTCTGAACGAAAACAGATCCGGCACAACCTCGAAAACATCGAGGAGGTGATCCACGCGGCCGTGTCGATGGTCAACATCAACATGCCGGTGAAGATCATTGCGCTTGCCGAGGGTGCGCTCACCGGATTCACGGACGAGATTTTCGATCTGCCGCATGTGATGGCGGCGCGCGATTTGTTCATCGATATCCCCGGTGAGGAGACCGAACACCTGGGCCGGCTGGCGAAGCTCTACAACACCTACATCATCGGCCAGTGCAAGGCGCGCTGGCCGGAAGTCATGGCCGACCGCTACTTCAACACGCTGTTCGTCATCGGGCCCAATGGCAAGGTGTTGCACAAGGCGGCCAAGAATCACGTCTGGTGTCGCGAGCGCTCCTGCGTACCGCACGATGTCTACGACCGCTGGGTCGAGCTGTATGGCGATGGCATCGAAGCCTTTTACCCGGTGCTGAAGACCGACGACATCGGCAACATCGGCACCATCTGCTGCAGCGATGGCGAGTACCCGGAAGCCGTGCGCGCACTGACCTTCAACGGTGCCGAAGTGGTGTACCGGCCGAGCGAGGCCACGCCGATGACCACGGCCGGCTATCCGGGCGGCGGCACCTGGATGATCCAGAACCAGGGCCATGCCGAATTCAATTCGGTCTACATGCTGTGCCCGAATGCCGGGCCGGTCTATCTCGCCGCGACCTCGAAGCACCCGGTGGATATCGCCGGGGGCAGTGCACATATCGTCGACTACCGCGGCCAGGTCGTGTCCTACAGCGCGTCGACCAACAACAGCGTGGTGGCGGCCACCGTGGATATCGAGGCCTTGCGCCAGTTCCGCGCCATGAGCCTCAACAACAACTGGCTGAAGGATCTGCGCACCGAGCTGTTTGCGCGCATGTACGAAAAGCCCATCCATCCGAAAAATCTCTGGCTGAAAGAAGAGCCGAAGTCACATGCCGAGGTGGACGGGATTTATCGGGCGAACATCCAGCGTCTTGTCGATCGCGGCACCTGGACCAGACCGGCCGTCGCCCATCCGGGTTGCCGCTATCAGCCGGCCGGCGATGACGGAGCGTCGTGGGACGAGATCAAGCAAAAGCTGTGGGGGCCGTGGCTGGGCGAATAGACAATCGGCCTCCGATTACCTAGTGTTAGAGCCACTCAAAGACTTGCAGGGGGAATTGCCATGTCTTCACAACGATCCATTGCGCCATCACTTGCCACAGCACTCGGTGTGCTGGCGGCATTCACCGGCGGTGTGGCCCAGGCCGCGCTCGAGGAGGTGGTGGTAACCGCCCAGCGTCGTGAACAGAACC
>JAUPLK010000076.1 GCA_030836925.1 Pseudomonadota bacterium | reverse complement strand
GTCCTTGCCATACCATGAGGCGATACCGGTCTGACGGTAGCCTGCGCTGCTGGGCATGACAAAGTAGCGCTCGCCGAATACTTCGTAGAAAGGCGGATTGCCGGTTGAGGGTACAGGCGCCGGCGCTGGTGCCGGTGCCGGTGCCGGTGCTGGTTTTGCCACCGGTCTGCCTGCTACCGGCGCCGGTGGCGGCGCGGGCTTTGCGGGTCGCACGGCCGTGCAGCCGGCCATGAGCAGGCCTGCGCAGAGGCCGATGGCCAGGCAACGCTCAGGGTGCCGCATCGGTCTTGCGGGTGCCGTCCGCAATGGCTTCGCTGAGCTGGAACACGGCCAGTGCATACATCGGGCTGCGGTTGTAGCGCGTGATCGTGTAGAAATTCTGGAAGCCGACCCAGTACTCGGTGCCTTCCGTACCGGCCAGCGTGATCAGCATCGCAGGCGCTTTCGCTGGCAGGTCGGTGGTGAACTCGACGCCCTGACGCCGCAGTGATTCGACGGTGTCGCGCATCACCAGTTCGTTGGCTGTGTCGCCACGGGTCGCGTCGGCCTTGAGTTGGGCGCGCACGGCCACCGGTTGCGCGGGCTGCCAGTCATGGACGACGAAGTAGTTGGCAACGCTGGCGAAGATATCGTCCCAGTCGGACAGGAGATTGCGCCGGCCATCGGCGTTGCCATCCACCGCGAAGTTGCGATAGCTGCTCGGGATGAACTGCGGCGGGCCGAGTGCGCCGGCATAGGAGCCGGTCAACTGGCTGATGTCGAGTTGCTCGTCACGGGCCAGCAGGAACAGTTGCCGGAGCTCGCCGCGAAAAAACTTGCTGCGCGGCGGATAGTCGAAAGCCAGCGTGGCCAGCGCATCCACCGCCCGGTAACCGCCGGTCCTGGTGCCATAAAAGGTTTCGACGCCGATGATCGCCGTGATGATTTCAGGCGGTACACCGGTTTTCAGGGCCATCTGCCGGAGTTGCGTCTCGTGCTCCCGAAAGAAGTCGATGCCGCCGCTGATGCGCCGCGGAGTCAGGAATATCGCCTGGTACTCGGACCAGGGCTTGACCTTCTCGGCGGGTCGCGTCATCGCGTCGATGATGCCTTGCTTCGATTCGACGCCCGCAAACACCGTATCCAGGTACTGCGTTTCAAAGCCGTCATTGGCTTCCAGTTCGGCAATGAACTCGCGCAGCTCGGGGCGCTCGAGATCAAGGCTCCATGCGGATCCAGCGCCGAGAAGCATGGTGGCTGTGGTGGCAATCAGCGTGGCACGGGCTGCCGCAGCCCGTTGCCGGCCTTGAGGGGTCGGAATCATCGAGCGACCAGTTTCCGGTGGGTGTGAATGGACATCAGAATACCGAAACATGCCATCAGGGTCACCATCGATGTACCGCCGGCACTGACCAGTGGCAGCGGCACGCCAACCACCGGGATCAGTCCCATCACCATGGCGGTGTTGACGAAGACGTAGAAAAAGAAGGTGGTGCTGAGTGTTCCGGCGAGCAGGCGCGAAAAAGTGTCTGGCGCATTGGCGGCGATATACAGCCCACGGCCGACGATGAACAGATAGATGGCGAGCAGGAAGAGTGCGCCAAACAGGCCGAACTCCTCGCCGATCACGGCGAAGATGAAGTCCGTATGTCGCTCGGGCAAAAACTCCAGCTGGCCCTGCGTGCCGTTGAGCCAGCCCTTGCCGAACACGCCACCGGAACCGATGGCGATCTTCGACTGGATGATGTGATAGCCGGCGCCCAGCGGATCGCTCTCCGGGTCAAGCAGGGTCAGCACCCGTTTGCGCTGGTAGTCGTGCATGACCATCCACAGCGCCGGCATGGCTGCCGCTGCCAGCGCAGTTGCCGCGACGATGTAGCGCCAGCCGAGTCCGGCGAGAAAGATGACCACGGCACCTGACAGCACGATCAGGATTGCAGTGCCGAGATCCGGCTGCACGGCGATCATGCCGGCCGGCAGAAAGGTCAGGATGATGACCATTGCGACGACCCCGGGCGATGGCGGCAGGGCCCGTTCATGCAGCAGCCAGCAGAGCAGCAGGGGGACGCCGAGCTTCATGATTTCCGAGGGCTGGAAGCGTATGCCGATGTCGAGCCAGCGTTGTGCGCCCTTGCCGATTTCGCCGGTGGCAAGTACCAGGATCAGCAGCAGCAGTCCGAGCGCGTAGATGAACGGCGCACCGCGCCGCAGCCAGACCGGGTTGATCTGCGCCATGAACAGCAGCGCAGCAAAAGCCAGCAGCATGCGCACGACCTGGTCGAGCAGTTCACGGATCTGTTGTCCCTCGGCGCTGTAGAGCGCCAGCAGGCTGAACAGCAGCACGCCCAGAATGCCGATCAGCAGCGGCCCGTCCAGGTGCAGGGCACGCAGCACGCGGGCCAGCAGATTCTGTTCGACCCGGCTCCGGCTTTCGGTGCTGATGTTCAGCAGCGGATTGCTCATGTCGCAGGTGCCGGTTTCAGGTAGGCATTGATCACGTCGAGAGCGATGGGGGCGGCAACCTTGCTGCCGCTCTCGCCATTCTCGATCACGACGGCCACGGCAATGCGCGGTGCATCCAGCGGTGCGAAGGCGATGAACAGCGCGTGGTCGCGCCGGCGTTCGTCGACCTCGCTGGCCTTGTACTTCTGACCCTGCGCGACAGAAAACACCTGCGCCGTGCCGCTCTTGCCGGCGATGGCGAAAGCGGCGCGGGAACCAACCGCGCGTGCCGTTCCGCGCGGACCCTGCATGACGCCATGCATGCCTTCGATGATCGCGTCCCAGTGCAGCGCATCCTGTTCATCGACAGCCGGCAGTGGTTTCGGGGCCTGGTATTCAATCGTGCCGGTGGCCGGATCACGCGCACCCTTGAGCAGGTGTGGCTTGAAGCGCTTGCCGCGTGCAGCGATGGTGGCAGCAGCATGTGCCAGTTGCAGCGGGGTCGTCAGCATGTAGCCCTGGCCGATGCCGGCGATGACGGTTTCGCCGGGAAACCAGACCTGGGCCTCGCGACGTTTGAAGGCCTTTTTCTTCCATGCTGCGGAGGGAACGACGCCCGATTGTTCGCCCTCCATGTCGATGCCGGTGCTGGCACCGAGGCCGAATTCGCGCATGAATCCACCCATGCGCTCGATGCCGAGTTCGCGTGCCAGGCCATAAAAGTACACGTCACAGGACTGCTCGATGCTTTCGTACAGGCCAACGCTGCCATGTCCCTCGGGTTTCCAGTCGCGGTAACGGTGGCTGCTGCCAGGCAATGAGTAGGCGCCGCCGCAGTACACGCGCTTCTGCGGCGTGATGACGCCGAAATGCAGGCCTGCCAGCCCGACGATCGGCTTGATCGTTGAACCTGGCGGGTACTGGCCGCGCAGCGCACGGTTGAACAGCGGCCGGTCGATGTCTTCCTGCAGGGCGAGGTACGCGCGTCGGCTGAGGCCCGCGCTGATCGCATTCGGGTCGTAGCCTGGCGTGCTGGTGAAAGCCAGCACTTCGCCGGTATCCGGGTCGATGGCCACGACGGCACCGCGTCGGCCAACCAGGGCACTGCTGGCAGCAAGCTGGGCATCAAGATCGATGGTCAGGATCACGTCCTGGCCGGGCAAGGGACGCACACGCTTGAGGACGCGCATCTTGCGGCCATGTGCGTTGACGACCACGTCTTCATGCCCGGACGTGCCATGCAGCTCGGACTCGAAGCTGCGCTCGGCCGCACTCTTGCCCACATGCGTGGTGCCGGCATATTCCACGGGATCGAGTTCGCGCTTGTCATCGGCACTCAGGCTGCCGACGTAGCCCAGCACATGCGCGGCAGCTTCGCCCCAGGGGTAACTGCGTCCCAGCCGGGCGCGCACCTCGAGGCCGGGGAAATGCGGGCGGCGTACCGCGAAGGCCGCCAGTTCTTCGTCGCTGAGGTGCTCGGCGATGACCAGCGTTTCGAATGAGCGGCGACTGGCCAGCAGCTCGCGGAGTTCGCCCAGATCCTCTGCCGCGAGGATACGGGCGGCGACCAGCTGGTCCAGCGTGTCCTGCATGTCGGGAACCCGCTCCGGCGTGATCTCCAGCTGATAGCTCGGCTTGTTCTCCGCCAGTACCTTGCCGTTGCGGTCGAGGAGCAGGCCGCGGATCGGCGGTATGGGCTCGGCGCGGATCTGGTTGCCGCTGGAAGCTGCCGAATAGTAGTCGTAACTCAGGACCTGCAGTTGTGCGAGCCTGACGATCACGAGCATCGCCAGCATCAGCAGCAGAAACACGGTGACGAGGATGCGGCTGTTGAACAGCTGCTGTTCCCGCCAGTGCTCCTTGATGCGTGATGCAGGCGCCATCTTGCGGTCTCAGCTGAAGCTCGACTTGCGTCGTTCCAGGCGTTCGCGGACCCGGTCCATGATGGCCATCACGATCGGCCAGAACAGGGCGGCTGCAAACACCGGTCCCCAGCGCTGCGGGCCGAGTGTGGCGCGTCCGGTTGCACCATCGATCCACAGCAGCAGGAAGCCCTCGAGAAAGACCAGGGCAAACACCGCCAGCGTCAGCTGCCAGAGCGGGAACACGCGCAATTGCAGGTGCACCCGCAAGACCAGGTAGCTGATGACGCTGAGCGTCAGCGCGTGCTGGCCGAGCAGGCTGCCGTGGGCGATATCGATCAACAGCCCGAACAGGAATGCGGTAAATATGCCGAAGCGGCCCGGCCACATCAGCGTCCAGTAGATCAGGACCATGGTGGTGAAGGCCGGACGCAGGGCCTGGGCGACGGCGGGCAGCGGCAGCAGTTCGGCGGCCAGCGCCAGCAGCAGGATGCACCAGACCGGCCAGCGGGCATTTTTCATGGGGCCGGTTCCGCGCCCGGTGGTGATGCCGGTGCAACTTCGGTGACCGGCTCCGGGCTGAACACCAGCAGCACTTCGTGCAGGCGGTCGAGGCTTGCAGCGGGTCTGGCCGTGACTTCGAGAAAGGCATCGCCTTCAGAACCATCGACGGCGACGATCGTGCCCACCGGATAGCCGGCCGGGAAGCGCCCGCCGAGTCCCGATGTCACCAGCAGATCGCCCGCCTTCACATCGGCATTGCGGGTCAGGAAGGGCAGCGACAGCTGGTCGAGATCACCGGTGCCCACGGCAATGGTGCGCATGCCGTTGCGCACCACTTCGACGGGCACCGCATGGTCAGGGTCGGTGATGAGAATGGCTTCCGAGCTATAAACCTGGTCACGCATGATCTGGCCGACTACGCCGCTGGCATCCAGCAGCACCTGACCGGCATAGGCGCCCTGCGGGCGGCCCTTGTTCAGGACCACCCGGTGACGCAGCGGATCCATGTCCACGGCGAGGATCTCGCCCACCGTCATGCGGTCCGGAACCCGGGCACGCGAGTCGAGCAGGGCACGGAAGCGCCGGTTTTCGGCCTCCAGTGAGGCCATGCGCTGCAATTGGGCCGCCTGCACCAGCGACTGCTTGCGCAAGGTGTCGTTTTCCGTGATCAGCTGGTTGCGCAGAGCCAGGTTGTCCTGCATCCAGTGCAGGCCGGCGGCCGGCGAGTTGATGGCGACCTGCAGCGGATAGATTGCCGTGCTGAGCCAGGTGCGCACCTGGCTGAGCCAGTCGCCGCGGTGATCGACGAACATCAGCACGAGTGACAGCGTCGCGGTCAGGAAGAAAGCCAGCCCGGGGCTGGCGTTACGGTAGCTCCGTGCTTCGCTGTCAGCTGAAGAAGGCGCCATGCCGGATCCGCGTTTTCGGCGACGATTGCAGGGGGCGCGCCTGGAAGCGCCCGATCATCGGTGCTCCAGCCGGCGTCATTGGCTGAGATTACTCCAGCCCGAGCGTGGACGGTGGCACCTTGTCCACCTGTTCGAGGATGCGGCCACCGCCACGGGCGACGCAGGTGAGCGGTTCGTCGGCGATCACGACCGGCAGGCCGGTTTCTTCCATGATCAGTTTGTCGATGAGTCGCAGCAGTGCACCGCCACCCGTCAGCACGATGCCGCGCTCGGCGACATCGGAGCCGAGTTCCGGTGGGGTCTGTTCGAGCGCCTGCTTGACTGCCTGCACGATGCCCTGCAGCGGTTCCTGCAGCGCCTCGAGGATTTCGTTGCTGTTCAGGCTGAAGCTGCGCGGCACGCCTTCCGACAGGTTGCGGCCCTTGACCGAGATCTCCTTGACCTCGTCGCCGGGGAAGGCCGAGCCGATTTCCTTCTTGATCCGCTCGGCGGTGGCCTCGCCGATCAGGATGCCGTAGTTGCGGCGCACATAATTGATGATCGCCTCGTCGAACTTGTCGCCGCCGATGCGCGCCGAAGCCGCGTAGACGATGCCGTTCAGGGAGATCACCGCGACTTCCGAGGTGCCGCCACCGATGTCCAGCACCATCGAGCCGCGCGCCTCGTGCACCGGCATGCCGGCACCGACCGCGGCGGCCATCGGTTCTTCGACCAGCCAGACCTTGCGCGCACCGGCACCTTCGGCTGATTCGCGGATGGCGCGACGCTCCACCTGGGTCGAGCCGTAGGGCACGCAGACCACCACGCGCGGGCTGGGCCGGAAGTAACGGCCCGGGGTCGCCTTGCGGATGAAGTGCTGGAGCATCTTTTCCGTTACCGTGAAGTCGGCGATCACGCCGTCCTTCAGGGGCCGGATTGCGGTGATGTTGCCTGGCGTGCGGCCGAGCATGTTCTTGGCCTGCAGTCCGACCGCTTCCACGGTCTTGCCGCCGCGGCCCGGTTCTTCCCGGATTGCGACCACGGAAGGTTCATCGAGCACGATGCCCTGCCCCGCAAGGTAGATCAGCGTGTTGGCGGTGCCCAGATCGATGGAAAGATCGTGGGAGAAGTATCCCCGAAGCCGTTTCAGCATGATGCCCCGCGATCGGCGAGTGAAGAGAAGCAGAAGCTGGGTAATCTAGCAACGAGGGTGGGATTCAGCAACTGCGGTGTATTATCTGCTTCCGCGCCCGTGGTTTTTCGCCTGGCGCTCTCAATGGTCCGGCTGCCGTGAAACTGACCCGTCAGGATGTGGAAAACATTGCCCACCTCGCCCGCCTCGAGATCGGTGCCGGCGAGCTCGACGGCGTGGTCGAGAAACTCGGCCGCATCATGAGCTTTGTGGACCAGTTGCAGGCGGCCGATACCGGCAGCGTGGCGCCGATGGCGCATCCGCTCGATATGGCGCAGCGGTTGCGCGCCGACGAGGTCACCGAGACGGACCGGCGGGATGACTACCAGCGCAACTCCGGCGCTGTGGCCGATGGTTTCTATACCGTTCCGCGGGTCATCGAGTAGGGGCTCCGGCTGCCGGTTCTCATGTCACGCCCCACCATCACCCAGCTTGGCCGCGCCCTGCGTGCCCGTGAAGTCAGCAGCCGCGAGCTGGTGACCGCGGCGCTGGCCCGCATCGAGGCGCTGGACGGCAGTCTCAACAGCTTCATCA
>JAUPLK010000311.1 GCA_030836925.1 Pseudomonadota bacterium | reverse complement strand
GCTGTGTGGATACGATCAGCCCCGGCGCCAGCTATGATAGTCCGCATGCGCGTACTCATGGCATGGGAAATGGGGCGCAACTTTGGCCATGTGACGCAGATCGTTCCGGTGGCAGAGTCGCTCAGTCGACACGGTGTCGAGGTTGGTCTCGCGCTGCGTAATCCTGCTGCGCTGACGCCCTTTGCGGGCCGTGCGGATTTCAGTGTCGTGCAGGCACCGTATGTCTCGCCAGGCCGGCGCCAGCCCGGCGAGATACGACCGCAAATACTCCTTTACAGCGATGACCTGCTCGCATGCGGCTACGACAGTCCGGCCCGGCTGGCGAGGCTGATAGCCGGCTGGGATGGGCTGATAAAAACCTTCAAACCGGATGCGCTCGTAGCCCAGTCGGCACCGACCGCCCTGCTGGCCACGCACGGAATGCAGCTGCGAAGATTCCGGCTGGGTCGCGGCTACGATCTGCCACCGGCAACCATCCCGCAGACGCCAATGCGTCACTGGATGAAAAATGACCTGCAGGAAACCAGCCGGAGAGAAGCCGGCGTGCTGGCGACAGTCAATGCCGCCTTGCGGGCCTGCGGCCGTGAGCCCTTGCTGAATTTTGCCGACTTTCTCCGCACCGACGGCGACTTCCTGTGTGCGTTCAGGGAAACCGATCACTACCCGGACCGCAACCCGGCGACCTATTACGGCAGCCTGGGCAAGACGGATGGCGGCACGCCGATCGACTGGCGCCCCGGTGCCGAACGCCGCGTATTCGCCTACCTGCAGGCTGACAAAAAGGTATTCATGCCGGCGATGCAGGCACTCTTTCGCCTGCCGGAAAATTTCGATGTCATCGTTGCGGCGCCGAAGGTGCAGCGCGGGGTCGGGGAGCAGTTCCGGCGTCCCGGTTTCCGCCTGTTCGACGGCCCGGTGTGTCTCGACCAGCTGCTGCCGGACTGCAACCTGATGGTCAATCACGCCAGCAGCGGTATCTCCAATTCAGCGCTGTGTGCCGGTATCCCGTTGCTGATGTTGCCCGGTCATATCGAGCAGATCATGCAGGCGCGCGCCATTGGCCGTTGTGGCGCCGGCTTGGGCATGAGTGGCGATTTCAGCGCGAACGATATCCTGCACACCATCGGGCGCCTGCTGGAGGATCCGCGTTTCAGGCAAGCGGCACAGTCCCTGCGCGACAGGTACGGAAGCCTGCGTCCAGGCCAGATCGCCGACACGGTGGCTGCCGAAATCATCGCGAGAGTGAAGGCCGGTCCGGTCGCGACTGCTGCGGGCTGATGCCGGTACATGAACGCCACAAAAAAAATGCCCCGGACTGGCCGGGGCACTATTGCATCCGATGATGCCTGTTCAGGCCTTCCTGGCCGGCCGGGGCCGGTCAGGGTGCCGAACCGGTTTTATCAGGACGCCCGCAGGTTGGCAGCAGCTGGCTTGCCACGCTCGTTGGTGATGTCGAACGAGATGCTCTGACCTTCGTTCAGGGTCGCCATGCCGGCGGCCTGCACTGCAGTGACATGAACAAACACGTCCTTCGAGCCGTCGGACGGCTGGATGAACCCGAAGCCCTTCTGGGCGTTAAACCACTTGACTGTTCCGGTAGGCATTGACGTAGGTATTCCTTATGGCGTTAAAAAAAACAGGACACTTGGGAATAACGCCAACCCCGCGTGACCTTTAACAATTATGGAGCTTGAGGGAAGCACTCGTCTTGAAATCCCGAACGGGATATTTAGTCGAAAGCTGGCCAAAAACGCCATTTGCGTGGGTGAAGGTATGCCATCTGGCGGGTCGGGTCAATACACAGGCAGGATTCTGCTGTGTGACAATCGGCGCAATCGGGGTCTGACCCCTAAATTTGCGGGCAGGGAGCAGGGTTGTGAATGACAGGGCGCGCCTCGAGGTGCTGGAATTCAAGTGTACGCATCTGGAGCGGGCGATACAGGAATTGAGTGACGTGCTCTACCAGCAATCGCAGCGGCTGGATGAGGTGGTGCTGCGCAACCAGCAGCTTCGGCAGCAGCTTGAATCGATGGAAAGCCGGGCTGCCGAGTCCGCCTCGGGTGTGGAGATTCCTCCCCATTACTAGGCCTGCATCAACCACGCCAGCGGAACAACGGGCCACGACCCGCCTGTATGTCGTGCCGGCCTGGTTGCGGGTTCTGGCGGGGCTGCTGGCGCTGGCGGCCCTGTTTGCGGCGGTGTCGCTGATCAACACCGGTGCGCGCGGCATCGCTGATCTTCGGACCCTGCTGATTACCGGTGTGCAGGTGATCATCAATGTCTGCATGGGTGGCCTGTTTGCCTATGTGGCCCTGACGGGGTTGGCGCCGACCCATCTGCTGCGCAGCGCCGGTGATGCCTGGACGGGCAGCGCGCCGCGTTTTCGCATCGAGCCGGCCTTGCAGCGCTATCTCCACCAGTTGAATGCCCAGCAGCCGCAGATCACGGAGTGCTGGATCCTCGGGCAGGTGGCAAAAGGTAGACGGTCGACACGGTCGTTGCCGCAATGCTGGCTGCTGGTGTTCGGCTCGGCGGCACTGGTCGATGTCTTGCGTACCGACTGGAGCCTGCGCCGGCGCGACGTGCGCCTGTTCGTGGCGGATCTCGATACCGGCTCGGTCTGTGCCGCGTGGGGCCGGCCGTACACCGGGACCCTGGCTGGCTGGCAGTGGGAGTTCGTCAGCGACGAGATCGCCCGTTTCGTGCCACCGGCAGATGCCGACGAGTCGGTGCAGGCTGACGATCGCGCCGACCATGATGCCGAAGCTGCGCAACTTGCCGAGCGTCTGTGGAGCCGCGGTGCCTAGGAGCGGCGGTAGGAGCGGCGGTAGGAGCGGCGGTAGGAGCGGCTTCAGCCGCGATCATTGTTCCGGGATTCGGGATC
>JAUPLK010000310.1 GCA_030836925.1 Pseudomonadota bacterium | reverse complement strand
GGTGGGGTACTGACAAACTGGTCACGGTGTACAAGGGGCACGATCTCGCCTGGTATCAGCAGCCGGCGGCAGATCTCGGTGCCCTGAAGCTGCCGGCGGGTGCTTTCAAGGTTGCGATGGTGGCCAATCTGCGTGCCCACAAGGGTCTGCATGTGCTGATTGCAGCGACCCACCACCTGCCTGACGAGGCACCGATCCACATCCTGCTGGTGGGGCCAAAACCCGATGACCCGGCGGTGCTTCAGGCAATCAGCAAGGCGAGGCATCCCGAACGGATCCATGTGCTGGGCTACCGCGATGATGCCCCGGAGGTGGCGGCGGCGTGCGACATCATCGTGTTGCCGACCACCAAGCGTGAAGGCCTGGCGCGGGCCGTCGTGGAAGCCATGGCCTATGGCCGGCCGGCGGTCATCTCCAACAGCGGCGGCAATGCCGAGCTGGTTGCCGATGGCGAGTCTGGTTTCGTCGTGCCGGTCAATGACGCGAAGGCGCTGGCCGAGGGCATCACCAAGCTGTGGGCAGATCCGGAAATGCGCGCGCGCTTCGGGGCGGCGGCACGGCAGCGTATCCGCGACATCTTCAACGTCGAGCAGGGCACGGCAAAGACCCTGCAGGTCTATCGGGAACTTGCCGGCCGCTGAGTCGGGCTATCGGCTGGCTTTGCCGTCTTCGCTCTGCTCCAGATACCACAGGCCTGCGTACTTGTTGAACGAGGCCTGGGCGAACATCACCGCCATCATCAGCCCGCGCTGGCCGTCCAGGAAGCCGAGCCTGAGCACGTAGATCAAAAAGAAGGTCCAGATCGCGCGCACGATGGCAAAGGGGATGCCGTAACTCCTGGTCTTCTGCGCGAAATATTTGCGGCTGGTCTCCCAGGCATAGCTGCGGTTCTTTTCCAGCAGGTGATCAAAGCCGCGCAGCGAGTTGTGCATCAGGTAGCCCTTGCTGATCGTGCCGGTCCTGCCCTCGGTGACGATATGCCCGTGCACGACCACCGGCGTGATGTGGGCACCTGCGCGCCTGAACAGGCGTTTGGGTGCGCGCGCCGAACGACCATGCTTGAGCTGTTTGCCGAGGATCACGTTGCCCCACGGCAGCTTGAATGCCGTCTCCTCGATCTGTGGCCTGGACAGGATGGCGCGGATCGAGGCCTTCATCTCCGCGTCCAGCCACTCGTCGGCATCGATGATCAGCACCCAGTCGCAGCTGGCCTTGTCGAGCGCGCGCTGCTTCTGGAAGCCGTCGCCGGGCCAGTCCTCGGTGATCCAGACCTTGTCGGTGTATTCGCGGACGATGGCCAGCGTGTTGTCCGTGCTGCCGGAATCAAACACGATGATCTCGTCGGCGATGTGTTTCAGGGATTCCAGGCAGGGCCGAATGCGGTCCTGCTCGTTCATGCAGACGATGATGGCCGACAGTGAATGCATGGTGGCTCCCGTGCCGGTCAGAACCGGTAGTAGTCGAGCTGGCGGCGCATCTTCAGGTTGCGCAGCAGGTTCAGTGGCTTTTTATCCTGCCAGCCGCCGGCAAGCATCTCTTCGACGACATCCATTATGCGGCCGGCGCTCCGGCCATCGCGCCAGGGCGTGACGGCAGGGCCATAGGCAGCGATCGCCCGCTGCAGTTCTCCATCGGGCGCCAGTGCCCGGCCGATTGCGTCCGGCAATTGCCCGGGCTCCTGGATGTCGATGAGAAAAGGTCCGGGCTTGCGGTTGCGGTAGCTGACTACCGGTTTCCCGAGCAGCAGGAATTCCTGCAGGATCGATGAATTGTCGCTGACCATGACGTCGGCGCGGTGCAGAAGCTCGATGACTTTTTCCGTGCCGTGGAATTCCAGGTTGGCACCGGCCAGTGCCCGGTAGCGTGCCACGGTCTCCGGAGCCATCTTCGGGTGCAGGGTGACCAGCCACTGCCAGTCCGGTAATTGGCTGAGCCGGGCGATTTCCGGGTACAGGGCTTCTGCGCCCGACAGGCTGGGGGTGAAAGTCGAGGCCAGCAGGATCTGCGGCCGCTCACGGGCGGTTTGCTCCCGGGGAAAACCAAACAGCGAGTCGAGCTTGAGCCAGCCGGTTTCCCGGACCCGGAAATAGCCGCGTGCCACTTCGAGTGGCTTGAGCATTGCGGTCTGCGACGGGCTCTGCGTGCAATAGAGATCAAACAGCCCGCGTTCGGGGATGGGATCGCCGCGCTTGTCCTCGTTGATGCCGTGGAATACCTCGACCTTCAGGCCGGGGATGAAGGACGGGGCGCGGTCGCCCGGCGCAAACACGGCATGCGGTGCGTAACGCACGGCAGCCGCTGCATCCGGCACGGCGATCTCGCCCGGCCTGAGCAGGCCTGCCGAGGCATCGCTGAACACCAGCCAGCGCACCTCGTGGCCGCGACGCTGCGCCTCGGCCTGCAGCGGACGCAGGATGTCGAAGGAGTAGTCCTGCTCGACATAGAACAGCAGTCGCAGCCTGCCGACGGCTTTTGCATCGCTGCTGCTCATCGGTAGAAACGCCGCATCTCGAGCAATGTCGCCTCGATCCGCGCCGGATCGGGCTTGAGGCCCGCCTGCGGCCGGTAGTCCGGACCCAGCACCTCGACCAGCCCGCCCGGGTAGCTGACGATCAGCTTGTCCGGTTCGACGATCGCATGGCTGTTGTAACTGCCGGCAATCATCCACTCCCAGGATTGCTCATCGAACAGGCTGCTACCGCTGCTGTAGTCGGACGTCGGGTTGCTGCAACCGAAGACCTCCTGCAGCAGTGTGCCGGGCAGATCCTGGTGCGCACTGCGATGCGTGTAGACCTTTGGCTCGCGGCCGGGCCAGCGCATGAGCAGCGTGGAGCGCAATTGCCAGGGGCCGTAGTTGCTGCCGTGGCCGATATTGCCGAGTCCGAGT
>JAUPLK010000075.1 GCA_030836925.1 Pseudomonadota bacterium | reverse complement strand
ACCGCGATGCACGGTGTCCTGCGTGCCGGACTGATGCTGGCGGTGCTGGCAGTGCAGACTGCCGTCGCTGCGGTTCTGCCGGTGCCCGCGCTCAGCGGACGCCTCGTTGACACAATTGGCCTGCTGTCCGGGCCGCAGCAGTCCGCGCTGGAAGCAAAACTCGCCGACCTCGAGGCCCGCAAGGGCAGCCAGATCGTCGTGCTGCTGGTCGCGAGCACACAGCCGGAGGCCATCGAGCAATACTCGCTGCGGGTCGTCGAGGCCTGGCGGCCGGGCCGCAAGGGCGTCGATGATGGCGTGCTGCTCATCGTTGCCCGCGACGATCGCGCGGTGCGCATCGAGGTGGGCTATGGCCTGGAAGGGGCGATCCCCGATGCCACCGCCAACCGGATCATCGATGAATTCATCCTGCCGCAGTTTCGGGCTGGCGATTTCGCCGGCGGTATTGTCGCGGGTGTCGACCGGCTGATCGGTCTGGTCGATGGTGAAGCCTTGCCGGAGCCTGTTCGTCCGCCATCGGCACAGGACAGTTTCGGGAGCCTCCTGCCGATCGTGCTGTTTGTCAGCATCGTGGTGGGCGCGGTCCTGCGCCGGGTACTCGGCCAGTTGCCGGGTGCCGCAGTTACCGGACTGCTGGTGGGCGGGCTCAGCTGGTTGCTGGCCGGTGCACTCGGCCTGGCCCTGCTGATGGCGGTGATCGGCTTCGTGCTCAGCCTGATGCCGGCGGGCAAGGCCGGACGCTGGGCAAGTCATTCGCGCGGTGGTTTCGGCGGTGGCAGCTTCGGCGGTCGCGGCGGGGGTTTCAGCGGGGGTGGCGGTGGATTCGGGGGCGGTGGTGCCTCCGGTCGCTGGTAACGGGATATCGCTGATGATCAGACGCTGGCTCAGGCATCTCGGCACCACGCATTTCACGCTGCGGCGCTGCTTCCCGCCCGGGGTGCTGGCTGGCATCGATGCGGCGATCACTGCATCCGAGCAGCAGCATCAGGCAGAGATCCGCTTTGCAGTTGAAACCGCGCTGCCGGTTGGCCATCTGTGGCGGGGCGTCAGTTGCCGGGAGCGGGCGCAGGAAATCTGGTCCCGGCTGGGTATGGCCGATACGGCCGCTCGCAACGGGATACTCGTCTATGTGTTGCTGGCCGAACGCGACATCGAGATCATCGCCGACCGCGGCTTCAGCGATCGGCTTGCCGAACCGGTATGGGCGGCTATCTGCAACGAGATGTCGACGGCATTCCGCAACGCTGACTATGGCCCTGGGACAGTGCGGGCCATCGGGCGACTCAGCGCTCTGGCAGTGGCGAACTTCCCGGCCCGGTCCGGTGACCGCAACGAATTGCCCAACGCGCCGTTCGTGTTGTAATGACGGCTCAGAAGATCTCGGCGAGAATGATGAAGCGGATGATGCCGGCCAGAGCCGCCACCGCCAGTATCGCGATGATGCCGATTTCGATATAGCGGCCTATGTTGCCGGATTTGGACATGGTGAACATCTCCCGATGTCGATTGATAGCATGACTTTAAACCATCTTCGCGGCATATGGACAGGCGGATTTGCCGTCCGATGGCCAGGCAGGAATGTTTTCTGCCTCCCGCTGATCGTGCTCGTGTTGCAGATCGGCCTGTCGGCATCCGCCCTGGCTGACGAGAGTCCGCTCGGCCGGGCAGTCAAGGCAGCTTCTGCCGGGCATCCCGGCACCTCTGGTGTGCTGCTGGTGGATACGGGCAGCTCGGCCCTGGACGAGCGCGATGCCTTGATCGAAGCCGCAGCCCACACGATCGACGCCCAATACTACATCTGGAATTCGGATGCCTCCGGACGCTATCTGGCCGCGCGCCTGCTGGCGGCTGCCGAACGCGGGGTGCGGGTACGGATCCTGCTCGATGACATCAATATCGCGGGTCGCGATGCCGCACTCGTGGCCCTGGCCGCACATCCGCGCGTCGAGATCCGTGTCTACAATCCGACTGCAGCGCGTTCCGGCGTCGCGCGCCTGTTCGGCTTTGTCCGCGAGTTCAGCCGGCTCAACCGGCGCATGCACAACAAGTCGTTTACCGTCGACCGCGCCGTCACCATCGTCGGTGGCCGGAATATCGGCAACGAATATTTTGACCTCGACCCGGTCAGCAATTTCCGCGACCGCGATATCCTGGCTGCAGGACCGGTGGTTGCCGAGGTGGCTGCCGGCTTCGAGGCCTTCTGGACGAGCCGGTGGACACAACTGGCAAGCACGCTGGCAATCGACGCGCCACTCAGTCCGGAACAACTCAAGGCAGCGCTCGGTCGACTGGATGGCGCTGCGGATGAGCTGCGTGCGCTTGGTCATGAACTGCCTGCAGTCCGGGCAGATCCGGGTACCTACGCCACCGGGTTGCCCGACCGCCTGCTCTGGGTCCCCGTGCGACTGGTTTTCGATCTGCCGCCGGATCAGGACGGCATGGCCGATTCGTCGCAGCCACAGGCTGTCGCCATGGCCTTGCGCGCGCTGGCCACATCAGCGCAGCGCGAGATCCTGATCGAGTCCGCCTATCTGATTCTCGATGAGCAGACCTTTGCCGAGGCGGGCATGCTCACGGCGCGTGGCGTCCGCATCCGTGCGCTGACCAATTCCCTGGCCTCGAATGATCTGGTTACCAATCACTCCGGCTATGCGCGGCATCGACGGGAGATGCTCGACAGTGGCATGGAGGTGTTCGAGTTGCGCCCGGATGCGAGAGCCTGCCAGCGGCTGGTCGTGACTGCCGGGGGCTGCGCGGACGAGCGTGAATTCGCCCTGCATTCGAAGTCGCTGGTCGTCGACCGGCGCACGGTTTATGTGGGCTCATTCAACATCAATCTGCGCTCCACCTACCTGAATTCCGAAACCGCACTGATCATCGACAGTCCGGTGCTGGCCGAACGGATTGCCCAATCCATCGAGGAGTTGATGGCGCCGGACAGCAGCTGGCAGGTCCTGCCTCGCTCATCCGGCGGTATTGAATGGCACACCGAGACCGCTGATGGGCCGGTGGTTGTGACCAGGGAGCCGATGACCGGGTTCTGGACGCGTTTCAAGTCGGGCTTCTTTCGCCTGTTCCCGCTGGAAAAGTACCTGTAGTGCGAGTGGCTCAGTCGAGCAGGTGCGACAGCAGTCCGTCGGCCAGCTTGGGTTCGAACCAGGTCGATTTTGGCGGCATGACCTGATTGGCATCGGCTACCGCCATCAGCGCTTCGAGGCTGGTGGGGAACAGGGCAAAAGCCACGGCCATCTCGCCGCTGTCGACCCGACGCTCGAGTTCTGACAGCCCGCGGATGCCGCCGACGAAGTCGATGCGTTTGTCGCGCCGCGGGTCGCCGATGCCGAGCACCGGTGCCAGCAGATGTTCCTGCAGCAGGCTGACGTCGAGGCTGGCCACCGGGTCGGCGGGAATCAGTTCCGGTTTGATGTCGAGCTGGTACCAGCGCTTGTCCAGGTACAGGCCGAATTGCCCGACACGGCCAGGCCGCGCCTGGCCCGCGACGGCTGTCACCGTGAACTGCCTGCTGATGCGGGCGAGAAAATCCTTCGCAGCCTGGCCGTGCAGATCCTTGACCAGCCGGTTGTAGTCGAGGATGCGCATCTCGTCGTGCGGAAAGGCCACGCACAGGAAATGGTTGTAGTCCTCATCGCCGTCATGGCGGGGGTTGGCGGCCGCGCGCTGTGCGGCCACGCGTGAGGCCGAGGCCGAGCGGTGATGGCCGTCGGCGATATACAGCGCTTCCATTGCATTCACGATCTGCGTGATGCGCCGGATCGGCAGTTCTTCATCCAGGATCCACAGCGTGTGTCGCACGCCATCATCTGCCACCACATCGCAAAACGGTGCGCCCTGTGTGGCGGTGCTGATGATGGCGCCGAGTGCGGTGTTGGCACGATAGGCGAGCAGTACCGGCCCGGTCTGCGCATTCAGCGCACTGATCTGGCGGACGCGGTCGTCTTCCTTGTCGGGGCGGGTGAACTCGTGCTTGCGGATCCGGTTGCGGTCGTACTCGGCCACGCTCCCCACGCAGGCGATACCGGTCTGCACGTGCTCGCCCATCTGCAGCCGGTAGATGTAGTAACAGGGCTTGCGGTCGCGGATCAGTACACCGGCCTCGATGAGTGCATGCAGGTTTGCAGCACCTTTGGCATAGACCTCGGCGGCATACGGATCGGTGTCTTCCGGCAAATCGATCTCGGGCTTCGAAATATGCAGGAAACTGAACGGCCGGCCGGCCGCGCGCGTGCGCGCCTCGGCGCTGTTGAGTACATCGTAGGGCGGCGCGGCGACGGCAGCAGCCTGTTCCGGCACTGGCCGCAGCGCCCGGAACGGGCGGATGAGTGTAGACATGTGCAAAGTCCTGAATGACGTGGGAGGCGGGCCGGGGCAGCGCTGATCAGCTCAGTCCCAGCACCTCGAAAGCGGCGCGTTCACCGGATTCCATCGCGCCTTCCATGCCGCGATTTGACACGGCGGTGTGTTCGCCGCAGAAATGAATGCGGCCATGGGCAGTACCGACCGCACTGGCAAAGGCGCTGACCTGGCCAGGGGCCCACAGGGCCCAGTCGCCGGCGGAGAAGGGCTGCCGGTACCAGGAGTGATAGGCGCCCACTTCGACCTTGCCCTGGGCAGCCGGACGTACCTTGTAGAAGTCGTCCATGATTGCGGCGACCGCAGCCTTTTCGTCCATGGTGTCCATCCAGGTGGCGTTGCGCCCGCGGATCCAGATGGTGAGGCTGGTCACTTCCTGGGGCGTCTTGCCCTTGCGTTCGGCAACCACCATGCCGGCAAGGCCATTGCTGAAGATGTTCGGGTTGCGGCCATCTTCTTCCCAGAAGGGGCGCTTGATGTTGAGGTGGAGGATATTGACGGGCTGGGAGGCGAGGGTGTTGATGGCAAGGGCCTGCCTGCCGCCAACCAGCGGGTCGATATGCACACGCCGGAGCACCGACATCGGCATGGAGCAGATCACGTGATCGGCTTTGTATACCGTGCCGTCTGCGCAGTGCACTTCGGCACCTGAAGTCGTGGTGCGCATGCCGATCACGTTGCGGTCGAACAGCACCGGTGTTTTCAGGCCGCCGGCCATCGCTTCGGGGATCGACTGGTTGCCGCCCGTGGCCGTGTACCCGAAGGTCTTGCCGCCGAGTTGCGCCTGGATCATGGCGAAGGTGTGGCCGAACAGCACCATCATCGCGGATACATCGTGTGCCGTGGTGCCGTGATTGGGATTGTTGTTCCAGCACAGCTCGATGATCTCGCTGGACACACCGAGGCTGACCAGCCAGTCATGCAGCGAGATGTCGTATCTGGCATTGGCCGGATCGAGCCAGGCATCGCCGGTCTTGAGCGGATTGTTCTTGCCGATGATCGGCATCAGGTAGGCCCAGGGCGGCAGTTGCTTCATGCCCTCCGGGAACGGGTTTTTTGCATGTGTCGGCCAGTCGGCTTTGGGAATCGCCGTGCCGTCCAGTACCAGTTCGCGGTCGTTGAAGAAGGGCACGATCGGGGTGACGTCGATGAGCCCGACCTTGAAGCGCTTGCAGGCGTCCATCAGCCGCGCATAGCCGGGGCCGAAGGAGGTGCCGCCGGATTCCGGATTGCCGTTGACGTTGCGGTGGGACAGTATCCGGCCGCCGATGCGGTTGCGGCCTTCGATGACCTGTACGTCGATGCCCTGTTCCTCGAGCAGCAGGGCGGCATTGAGGCCCGAGAGCCCGGCACCGATCACAATGACTTTCGAGCGGTTCTGCGCCCGCACCGGTCCAAGCGCCGCAGCCACGGGTATTGCACTGATGCCCTTGAGGATGCTGCGGCGGCTGATCCCTGAAATGTTCTGCATGTCTGGCTTTCCTGGTCACGGCTGCTGGATGGGGTGATGCTACACCGTGGGGCTGCAAGGCGCGAAATGGCCGGCAAACGCAGGTGGCCGCTGGTCGGTGGCCTCCATTAGAATCACGCGACATCTGCTTGTGGCTGACAGGGGACCAAAATGGCTGACGGAAAGACACGTCTGATCGATCGCCGGGCGATGCTCGGCGTACTGGGCGGCAGCGCCGTGGCTGGCGCCTTGCCTGCCGCACCACTGCTGCCATCAACACCGCTGCAACTCGATCTGGACAGGCCCGAAGACAACCTGACAGCGTGGATGAAGATGCGCGCCAGCCTGGAATCCCAGGATGTGTACTTCTGGTTTACCGGCGGACTTGATCTCGCCATGCCCGGCGAGCCCATCCGGCCGATCATCAACGTCGAAACCGTCATCCTGCGGCGTACGCAGCGCCTGGCCGAACACACCTGGCACGTGACTGACTGGGAAGCCAGTGTTTATCGCGATGTGGAGAGCGACGAGATAGTCGACGAGGTCGTCAACCCGATAACCGGCGACAAGGTTCAGCCTTTTCACTACCGCGAAGGGCCGGTGACTTTCGAGTACAGCGCCGAGCGTCAGCCCAGGCTCATCGGTCTGCCCACACCGTTCGAGGAAAAGACCGAGCCCTTCCATCAGCGCTGGCGGCGGGCCGGCGACGATCTGTGGATGATCAAGGAGATGTACATCTGGGGCATCCCCCAGTGGCTGGATATCAAGCAGTTTCCGGACGAGACGCCGAAAACACCGATCAACGTGTCTTCCATCACCACCATGAAGTCGAATCTGCGCGACGTGCTGGATCCGGCGCAGGCCTCGGTGCCCACGGAGTACTTTTATCAGGCGACCTCCGACTGGTTGCCGTGGATGAAGATGGAGCAGCGGCCGGGTTTTGTCGTCTGGCATGAGGCCGGCAAGAAGCTCTTCAGCCTCGACGATCTGCCGGCAACCACCCGGACGGCCATGGAGAAGATCCATCCGCAGTGGTTTGCGCGGCCGGTACCGTGGGAAGGGTTTACCAACATGTTCTTTCTCTACCGGCAGCAGCACGCGAAAAAATGAGCCATCCGGGAATGAGCAGTCATGCGTGGTCGCCTGTGCTGCTGGTCGGGATGCTGGTGTGGCTCGGTGCCCAGATGCCGGCTCATGCCGGCGTGTGCCGGAGTGAATTGCGGCCACTGCTGCTGCAGGCGCAGCCGGACCCGGCCGCGATCGCCGCGGTGCGTGCCAGCTGTACGGCCGAAGCCGAGGCAGGCGATGCCGATGCCACCTACCAGCTGGCGCTCTTCCATCTGGGGCTGGGCGGTGAATGGAATCCCGCCGCGGCGATTCCCCTGATCCGTTCGGCGGCCGAGCGGGATGTTTCCGAAGCGCAGTACTGGCTGGCGTGGCAGTCGGAGAGTGGCCCTGAACTGCCGCATGATGCGGCGGTGGCACTCGGCTGGTACCAGCGCGCCGCGGCAGGCCGCCATCGCCTGGCGCTCGAGCGGCTGGCAACGGCCTGGGAACGGGGCGAGCTGGGCCTCGCGCCAGACGCACAAGAGGCGCTC
>JAUPLK010000074.1 GCA_030836925.1 Pseudomonadota bacterium | reverse complement strand
GTTTGCCGGCGACTTTGGCGTGGTCCGGCGGCGCGATGCGGCGCGCCTGTGTTTCATCATCGAGTCGCTGACTGATCCGGCGAGTGGCGCATTGCCGGCGGAAGTCTTTGCCGCACCCGACCGGGTAGTGGCGCTGTATCAGGCGGTGTTGCCGCTGTTGCCGACGATCATCGACGACCTGCAGCAGGGCTCGCCGCGGTTTGGCCCGCTGTGGGCGAGGCAGGATGCGCATCTGGCTGACAGTGAAGCGCTGCTCGCCGATGGCACCGTGACTATCGAAGAACTGCCGGACATCGATCTGGCCATCGTGCGCATCCCGCCGCAGCTCAAGCCGCGTGCTGTGCGTCGTTATCTGGAGGACGAGCAGGCTGCAGTACACCCCTTTGCCGTGAATACCGCGACCCGCTGTACCCGGCTGCTGCGCGTGCAGGGGCCGCACTACGAGTTTGAATACCGTTACGAGAGCTGGCTGCAGATCGTCTCGCGTCGGGTGCCGTTGCGGGTCCGGCTCGAGGGTGCGGTCGAGCGGCTGAACGAACTGGAAGCGGGGCCGCCGATGTGGGTTGCCGACGAGCCGATGACCGCCATCGTGCCGCGCCTGCGGCGCGGCGATGGCTCGCCCTCGCGGCTGGATCTGCAGACCGTCATCGGCGAGTTGCGCAACGCTTTCAACACCGCGCCGGTGGCCTGGGATCCCTATGACTGGACGAAACCCGGGCCGGCCTGACCCGGCAGTCCTGAACCATGACCCTGCACTGGCAATCCCCACAGCTCGCCGGTCTCGTGCTTGCAGCAGGCGCGTCGCAGCGCTTCGGCGCGCCCAAGCCGCTGGCCCTGTTTCGCGGTGTGGCGCTGGTGCGCCGGGCCACCACATTGCTCACTGGCTGCTGTGCCGCCGGGGTATATGTCGTGACGGGCACGGCAGGGCCGGCGATACGGGAACTGCTCGCGGCGGATGAGGTGCAGCTGGTCGCGAATCCGGACTGGGCCAGCGGCATGGCCAGTTCGCTTGCCTGTGGCATGGCTGCCTTGCCAGCCAAAGTTGATGCGGTACTCGTCATGCCCTGTGATCTGCCGCTGGTCAGTGGCGACGATCTGGCCCGGCTGGTCGCCGCATGGCGCACCGCACCCGAACTGATGGCGGCGGCAGAGTTCGACGCCCATCCGGCCCCGCCGGCCATTTTTCCCCGTGTGGTCTGGCCACAGCTCGCCCTGCTGCGTGGCGACCAGGGTGCGCGCGCGCTGCTCGAAAGCGAGATGCAACACACGGCGGTGCCGATGCCCTCGGCCGCACTCGACGCCGATACGCCGGCCGAACTGGCGCGCCTTGAGCGCAGCCTGGGCTAAACTGCGCCAATGTTTCAGATTCGCGTCGAATACTTCGCGATCCTGCGTGAGCACGTTGGTTGCACGCACGAATCCCTGTCCACGTCCGCCGCGACGGTTGCCGACCTCTACGCCGAGCTCGACCGGCGCCATGTCTTCCCGGCGCTCGGGCGTCTCAAGGTCGCGGTGAACGACGAGTTCTGCGACTGGAGCACGCCGCTGCGGGATGGCGACTCGGTGGTGTTCATCCCGCCGGTAGCCGGTGGATGAGCCGCTTCGGTTTCAGTCGCGGGCCCGTCGATCTGGCTGCATGCCGGGCGCAGCTTGCCGATCCGGCGGCTGGTGCCTATGCGAGCTTCGAAGGCTGGGTGCGCAACCACAACGAGGGCCGTGATGGCGTGTTGCGCCTGGAGTACGAGGGCTACGAGCAGCTGGGTGTGAAGGAAGGCGAGCGGATCATCGCCGAAGCGCTGGACCGCTTCGACATCAGCAGCGCGCACTGCATCCACCGCCTGGGTGAGCTGGAAATCGGCGCTCTGGCGGTCTGGGTGGGGGTTTCAGCCGCGCACCGCGATGCCGCCTTCGCGGCCTGTCGCTACATCATCGACGAAGTGAAACACCGCGTGCCGATCTGGAAGAAAGAGCACTATGCCGACGGGAATTCCGGCTGGGTGAACTGCGAAGCCTGTGCCGCGCATGCGACCGAAGCGAAAGGCAGCCACCACGCCTGAGCGCGACGCTCAGGGATTCTGACGCTCGCGCTGCACCAGTTCTTCGGCCACGGCCAGCAGGTCGTCGTGGCTCTTGATCTGCGGTCCGTCGGTCAGGTACTTGCCATTGACGACCAGCAGCGGCACACCCTTCACCCGATACTTGGTGGTCAGGTCTTTGGCCCGCCGCAGCTGGCTTTCCACCGCAAAGGAACGGAAGGTCTTGTTGAAGGTTTCGGCCGAAACGCCGAACTCTTCAAACAGCTTCTGGATGGCTGGTTCTTCGGTCATCGGCTTGTTGTCGATATGGATGGCCTTGAACATCGCCGGCGAAATCTGCGCCCGCTTGCCCAGCGCTTCGGCCGTGTAGAACACCCGCGCATGGATTTCGTTGGTCGGATTCCACATGACCGGGATACGCACCAGGCTGACATCAGCCGGCAGGCGCTTTTCCCAGTCGCCGATCACAGGCTCCAGGTTGTAGCAGTGTCCGCAGCCGTACCAGAACACTTCGGCGACTTCGATCTTGCCGGCCGCGCTGCTGCCGCCCTGCGCTGCAGTCAGGGTGGAGTAGTAATCGCCTTCCTTGTATTGCCAGTTGGTCTGCTGGGCCGCTGGCGGATTGGCCGCTGGCAGCACGATATCCCTGGCGGGCAGCGGTGACTGCGCGACTGCTTCAATGGTTTCATCAACCGATGCGGCGACCGCTTCAGCGGTCGGTGCGTCTTCGGCTGCCGGCTGGGTTGCTGGTGCCGCGATGGCTGCAACGCTGTCGGCTGGCGCGTTGTTGCTGGCTGCCGCGGCCGACGGGCTCTCCGGTGCCTTGACGCAGGCGCCCAGCAGGCCCAGCAGTGTGACGACCAGAACAAGGCGAAACTGCTTCATGGCACGAGCTCCAGGAAAACTGCCGGGATGGTTTTAAGGCTGCAGACCTTGCGCGTATGAGGCTACGGCCTTGATCTCTTCGTCACTCAAGCCGGCGGCGACTGTACGCATCATCTGCGTATCGCCATCGGTGCTGCGCTGCTTGCTGCGATAGGCGAGCAGCTGGTTGCTGGAGTAGGTGGCATGTTGGCCGGCGATCGCCGGCCAGCCGGCAGCCATGTTGCCCTGGCCTGCAGGGCCATGGCAGGCACCGCAGGCAGGCACGCCGGTGGCCTTGTTGCCGCCCCGGAACAGGCGTTCACCGCTGCTGACCAGCGCAGGATCAGCGGTCTTGCCGGCCAGCTTCTGCGTGCTGTACCAGGCTGCCAGATCCTGCATGTCCTGTTCGCTCAGGGCCGCCGCCTGGGCGTTCATCAGGACGTTTTGCCGGCTGCCCGCCTTGAAAGATTGCAGGGCCTTGATCAGGTAGCTTTCGTTCTGGCCAGCAAGGCTCGGCCATTCCGGATTGAAGCTGTTGCCATCGATGCCATGACAGCCCGCACAGACGATCGAGCGGGCCTGGCCGGCTTCGGCCGAACCGGCTGCATGTGCCGTTGTGAGCAGTGACAGGCTGGCGGCGACGGTGCCGAGGCAGGCCAGGAAATGACGCAGGGAAAGCCTTCGACGCAGGGTTTTTGCGGTGTCCATAAGCTTGTTCTACAAGGAAAATTGGAGGCGAGTCACGTGCTAGACTCGAACAGCGCCGCATTGTACACGAAAAAATTCTGGCTCCATTCGCCCGCAAATGTCCCTGTATCCCGAAGCCCGTTTCATCACCAGCGCTGCACGTGCTGCCCAGTTCGTCCCTGATCAGGGCCGCGAAGTGGCGTTTGCCGGGCGCTCCAATGCGGGCAAATCCAGCGCCATCAACGCCATTCTCAACCGTCGCGACTTCGCGCGCACCAGCAAGACCCCCGGTCGTACCCAGCTCATCAACTTCTTTGCCCTGGACGATGCGCGCCGGCTGGTCGACCTGCCGGGTTATGGCTATGCGCGCGTCGCCAAGGAGATGCGCGATCACTGGCGCGAGCTCCTCGATGACTACTTCCACGCGCGTGATTCACTCACCGGCCTGTTTCTGATTGTCGACAGCCGGCGCGGACTTGGCGACATCGACTGGCAGATGCTGGAGTGGGCGCACGCACTGGATGGCCCGATCCATGTGCTGCTGACCAAGGCCGACAAGCTGTCACGTCGGGAGGCCACCGAGACGCTGGCCAAAGGGCAGGCTGAGCTGGGCCCGGATGTGACGGTGCAGTTGTTTTCTGCGACCAAAAAACTCGGTCTTGATGCGGCGCGTGGCCACCTCAACGCAATGCTCGAGGCCCGGCCGGCCGCCTGAAAAACTGCCGCCAGAATAAAATTGGCCCCGGGCGCAGGGGGGGAAGCGCCCGGGGCCAGCCAGCACAACCGGTTAGGGGTTACCGGCCTTCGCTTCAGACGGGGGAAGCCCGAAGCGGCTTAGTCAGGGTGTTTGAGTGGCCCCGGCAGCCGTAGTTCCCGCTGCAGGGCGGCGGGAATCAGTGGGCTTCATCCCAGTTCGCGCCCTGTCCGGCATCGACGCGCAGTGGCACCCGCAAGGCCGCGGCCGCAGACATCAACGCCACAACCTGGCTGCGGACTGCGGCCAGGTGTTCGGCCGGTACTTCCAGTACCAGTTCATCGTGGACCTGCATGATGAGCCGGGCACCGGTATCGCTTTGCTGCAGCCAGGCGTCGGTGCTGATCATCGCCCGCTTGATGATGTCTGCCGCAGTGCCCTGCATCGGCGCATTGATAGCGCTGCGCTCGGCATACTGCCGCTGCGCCTGCTGCCGGGCGCGGATATCGGGCAGATAGAGGCGCCGGCCGAATACGGTTTCCACATAGCCCTGTTCACGGGCCTGCGCCCGGGTCCGTTCCATGTAGGCCTTAACGCCCGGGTAGCGCAGAAAGTAGAGCTCGACGTAGCGCTGCGCTTCCTCGCGGCTGATACCGAGCTGGCGGGCCAGGCCAAAGGCGGACATGCCGTAGATCAGCCCGAAGTTGATCGCCTTGGCCGAGCGGCGCTGATCTTTGCTCACCTCTGCCAGTGGCGTATCGAAGACCTCGGCGGCGGTGGCCTGGTGTATGTCGCGGTCTTCGGCGAAAGCGCCGAGCAGTCCTTCATCACCGGACAGGTGCGCCATGATCCGCAGTTCGATCTGCGAATAATCCGCGGCCAGCAGCACACAGCCCTTGCGCGCGACGAAAGCCTGCCGGATGCGTCGCCCTTCGTCGGAGCGGATCGGGATGTTCTGCAGGTTCGGATCCGATGAGGACAGGCGCCCTGTAGCCGCAACAGCCTGGTGGTACGAGGTATGGATGCGGCCGGTGCGCGCACAGACCAGTTCGGGCAGCTTGTCCGTGTAGGTGGACTTGAGCTTGCTCAGCGAGCGGTAGTCGAGGATCAGTCTGGGCAGCGGGTATTCGTCCGCGAGTTCCGCGAGTGCATCCTCGTTGGTGGAGGGCTGTTTGGTCGGTGTGTATTGCCGGACCGGCAACTTCAGTTCGTCGAACAGCACGGCCTGCAGCTGTTTGGGTGAATTCAGGTTGAAGGGATGACCGGCCTCGTGGTGGGCCGCCTTTTCCAGCGCCGCCATCTTCTCCGCAAACTCGCCCGACATGGTGCGCAGCAGGCGCGTATCAACCAGCACGCCGGTTTCTTCCATGCGGGTGAGGACCGGCACCAGCGGCTGCTCGATGTACTCGTAGAGTTCGACGAGTCCAGGTACTGCTGCCAGCTGTGGCCATAGCTGCCGATGCAGCCGCAGCGTGATGTCGGCATCCTCGGCCGCGTATTCGCCGGCCTGCTCGACGCTCACCTGGTCGAAAGTGATCTGCTTCGCGCCCTTGCCGGCCACGTCCTCGAAATGGATGGTGTCGACGCCCAGGTATTTCTTTGCCACCGAATCCAGATCGTGCCGGGTCGCCGTGCTGTCGAGCACATAGGACTCGAGCATGGTGTCGTGGCGCATGCCGGCGAGCCGGATGCCGTGATTGGCGAGCACGTGGGCGTCGTACTTCAGGTGGTGGCCAACCTTGTGCGCGGCGGGGTTTTCGAGCCAGGGTTTGAGTTTTGCCAGCGTGTCGCTGCGGTCGAGCTGGTCGGGCGCCCCGACATAGCGGTGGGCGAGCGGCAGATAGGCGGCGTCACCGGCATCGAGCGCGAACGACAGGCCGACGATTTCAGCCTGCATGTAGTCGAGGCTGGTGGTCTCGGTATCGAAGGCCACCAGTTCGGCGCTTTCGATACGCTGCAGCCAGTCGGACAGCTGCTCTGTGCTGAAGATGGTCTGGTAGTTGCGGGTGACCGGATCGGGGAGCCGGACTGGCGGCGGGTCCGCCGGTGCAATCGTTGCCGGGTCTGCGTCTGTTGCAGGCGCCGGCCCGATGCCTTTCAGCAGGCTGCGGATCTCCAGCTGTTCGGAAAGGCGTGTCAGTACGCCGATGTCGGGTGTGCCAAGCCGCATGTCTTCCGGCTTTTCATCCAGCGGCACATCGCAGTGAATCGTGGCGAGCTGGCGTGACAGGGGCAGCTGATCGATATGAGCGCGAAGCTTCTCGCCGACCTTGCCCTTGATCTCGTCGGCGCGTGCGACGATGGCGTCGAGGTTGCCGTACTCGGTGAGCCACTTCGCGGCCGTCTTGGGTCCGACACTGGGCACGCCGGGGATGTTGTCCGAGGTGTCACCGACCAGCGTCAGCCAGTCGATGATGCGCTCGGGCGGCACACCGAACTTGTCCAGCACGCCGGCGGCATCGAGCATCCGGCCGCTGATGCCGTCGAACACCCGGATGCGGTCATTCACGAGCTGCGACATGTCCTTGTCGCTGGTGGCGATCAGCGTATCGAGTCCGGCGGCATGCGCACGCCTTGCCAGCGTGCCGATCACGTCGTCGGCCTCGACGCCGGATTCACGCAGCAGCGTGATGCCGAGAGCCCGCACCATCTCCATCAGCGGCGGAATCTGTGTCTGCAGATCGTCCGGCATCGCCTCGCGGTTGGCCTTGTAATGCGCGTACAGCTCGTCGCGGAAGGTGGGCCCCGGCGCATCCATCACCACGGCAATCAGGTCCGGCGAGTGCACGCGCTGGATCTGCCGCAGCATGTTGAGAAAGCCGAAGATCGCGCCGGTGGGCTGGCCTTTGGAGGTGGTCAGCGGCGGCAGGGCGTGGAAGGCGCGATAGAGATAGGAGTTGCCGTCGATCAGGACCAGGCGGCGGGGAGCGGACATGTCTGGCGCTACCCGCTCAGCGCGACAGCGAGGGATCGGGTGTGGGTGGAATCGTCCGGCGCTCGCCCTTGTCCGCGGGTGGGGCATCTTCTGCAAGCGGTGCGGCGACGTCCGCGGCTGGTTCTTCCGGCGGCAGGTAGAGGTCGCCCTTCATGCCGCAGCCAGCGAGGGTGAAGGCGAAGGCGACGATCAGCGGGATGCCCGTGCGC
>JAUPLK010000073.1 GCA_030836925.1 Pseudomonadota bacterium | reverse complement strand
ATATGGCGTCAGTGCAAGGACAAACCCGGCAGCCTGCAGCGCCCTGACCGCCCCCTCGCCATCGCTGCAATCCCGGTCCGGTTCACAGCCGAGCAGCACCAGTGCCCTGGGCGGCTGCTCGATCATCTGCGCGATATTGCGTCCACCGCCGGCACCTGCCGTGCCGCCTGCAACCCGGTGCGGGAGCACCCCGGCCAGCGCGAGACCTGCCGAGTTGGCACCTTCGGAGAGATAGCCAAGCTCGGCACCCGATACATGCGCCAGCTCACCGGCGAGTTGCCGGAGATCCGCGAAGCGGGGATGACGGCCTGCGATCTGACCCAGCAGAATGACGGCCCGCTTGCCGGCGGACGTCGCAGCCTTTAGGCGCGCGGCAATGGCGGCCGCCTCGGCGTCGCCGGCGGTCGTGCAACGACGCAGGCCGCTGACCAGGTCCGCACCCGTCTCGAGGTAGGCGGCAACCGGATGCAGGTACTCATGGCGGACCGGATTGATGAACATGACGGCGGCACCACGAACGGCGGCCTTGCGCACCCGATGCGCAAGTATCGGCACCTCCCGCCGCAGATTGGAGCCAATCACCAGAATCGCGTCTGCCGCCTCGATCTCGGCCAGAGATGCACCCAGCGACGGGAAGAGAGGATCGCGCTCCTCCAGACGGAAATCACGGCGACGCAGCCGATGATCGATATTTGCAGAGCCGAGATGACGCAGCAGCCGCTGCAGCAGATAGCCCTCCTCCGTTGTCGCAGACGGTGCCACCCAGGCTCCGAGTCCGGCACCACCTGATTCGCATGCAACTCCGGCCAGCTTGCTGGCGGTCAGCTGCAGCGCTTCTTCCCAGCCGGCGATACGCCATTCGCCATTCTCGCGGATCATGGGCTGCTGCAGCCGGTCCGGCGCATAGATACCGGCGTAGCTGAAACGATCGCGGTCGGAAAGCCAGGTTTCGTTGATCGCCTCGTTGACCCGCGGCACCACGCGCTTGACGCGACCGAGCAGCACATGCGCCGACAGGTTGGAGCCCACGCAGTCATGCGGTGCGACCGTCGGCAGCGACTGCATCTCCCAGGCGCGGGCACTGAAGCGGTAGGGCTTGTTGTTCAGCGCGCCGACGGGACACAGATCGATGACGTTGCCCGACAACTCGTGATCCACGGTACTGCCGACGAAGGTGGCAATCTGCGTCCGTTCACCGCGACCAACTGTGCCCAACTCCTGGATACCGGCAATCTCGCTGCCAAAGCGGACACAACGGGTGCAGAGAATGCACCGGGTCATGTCTGTTGAAATGAGCGGCCCGATATCCCGGTCGCTCAACGAGCGCTTGCCCTCGGCGAAGCGGGCGACATCCCGGCCAAAGCCCATGGCCAGGTCCTGCAGCTCGCACTCGCCGGCCTGGTCGCAGATCGGGCAGTCCAGCGGATGATTGATGAGCAGAAACTCCATCGTGGCCTTCTGCGCACCGATCGCCTTTTGCGAACGCGTGGCGACCTTCATGCCGTTCGTGACCGGCGTGGCGCAGGCCGGCAGCGGCTTCGGCACGTTCGCCACGTCCACCAGGCACATGCGGCAGTTGGCCGCGATGGACAGCTTTTCGTGGTAACAGAAGCGTGGCACATAAATGCCGGCGCGGTCAGTCACGGCGATCAGCATTTCGCCTGGCCGGGCGTCGAACTCGACGCCATTCACTTCCACCTTGATGCCGCCGTTGCTCATGCCGCTTCAGTCCGCGACTCGACGATGGAACGGCCACGATGCTGGATCATGTATTCGAACTCGGGCATGAAGTGACGCAGGAAGCTCTGCACCGGCCATGCAGCCGCATCGCCCAGCGCGCAAATGGTGTGGCCCTCGATCCGGCCAGCAACATCCAGCAGCAGGTCGAGATCCTTGCGTTCGGCCTGACCTGCCAGAACGCGTGACAGCAGCCGGTACATCCAGCCGGTGCCTTCACGACAGGGCGTGCACTGCCCGCAGGACTCGGCAAAATAGAAGCGCGACAGCCGGCGGAGCACGCTGACCATGCAGGTCGTTTCATCCATCACGATCACGGCACCGGTACCGAATGAGGTACCGATCTTCTTGAGGCTGTTGTAGTCCATCGTGGCATCGATGATCAGTTCACCGGGCACGACATACACCGAGGAACCGCCGGGAATGACCGCCTTGAGCCGTCGGCCATCGCGCACGCCGCCAGCAATCTCCAGCAGGTCGCGAAACGGAATCCCCATCGGCAGCTCGTAGTTGCCCGGCCGTTCCACATGACCGGAAACCGAAAACAGCGCGGTACCACCCGAGCCCTCGGGACCCAGGTCGGCGAACCACTTCGGACCGCGGCGCAGGATGGTCGGCACCGAGGCATAGGACTGGGTATTGTTGATCGTGGTCGGACGCCCATACAGGCCGAAGGCGGCCGGAAACGGCGGCTTGAAGCGCGGCTTGCCGGGCTTTCCCTCGAGGGACTCGAGCAGACCGGTCTCCTCGCCACAGATATAGGCGCCGGCACCGACAAAGGCATGCAGGTCGAAGTCGATGCCTGATCCCCGCAGGTTCCGACCGAGCAGGCCAGCCGCATAGGCTTCTTTCAGTGCTGTCTCGAAGACCGGGAACGGTTCATCGATGAACTCGCCGCGTATGTAGTTGTAACCGACCGTCGCGCCCATGGCGAAACCGCCGATGGCCATGCCTTCGATGATCGCGTGCGGGTTGTAGCGCAGAATTTCGCGATCGTGGCAGGTGCCGGGTTCGCTTTCGTCGGAATTGCAGACCACGTACTTCTGGCCGGGCGCATCCTTGGGCATGAAGCTCCACTTCACGCCGGTGGGGAATCCGGCGCCACCGCGCCCGCGCAGCCCCGAGGCCTTCACGCCATCGATGACTTCCTCGCGGGTCATGGCCCCGGCGAGGATCTTTTCCCAGACTTCATAGCCACCCAGCTTGCGATAGGTTTCGAGGCTCGCTGGCCGGTCATGGCCGAGCGTCTGGTAACACACCAGGTTCTGTTCGTATGTGGGCTGCTCGCTCACGCTCAGTGCCCCGCCGACTTGCCGACATTGTCGAGGATCTCGTCCACCTTTGCCGGGGTGAGATTCTCGTGATACTTGTGGTCCACCATCATCATCGGCGCGCCGCAGCAGGCCGCCAGGCACTCCTCTTCGCGCTTGAGATAAAAGCGTCCGTCGGGCGTGCTTTCGCCAACCTTCACGCCCAGCTTCGTTTCGAGATACGCCAGGATGTTCTCGCCGCCGCGGAGCATGCACGAGATGTTCGTGCATACCGAAATGCTGTGTTTGCCAACCGCCTTTGTCTCGAACATCGAGTAAAAGGCGGCAACCTCATAGACCTGGATCGGCGGGAGGCCCAGATACCCGGCAATGGCATCCATCAGTTCCGGAGTGAGGAATCCATGATTCTCGTGCTGGGCCGCATGCAGGGCAGCGATCACCGCAGACCGCTGCCGGCCTTCCGGAAAGCGTGCGACCCAGCGGTCGATCTCAGCCCGCAGGTGCTCAGACAGGATGTTCTCGGGTTCCATTCAGCTCAGTCTCTTCGACGCACACATGATTAGCGATCAACCTCACCAAACACGATGTCCTGTGTGCCTATCACGGCTACCACGTCTGAAAGCATGTGACCGACAACCATCTCGTGCATGGACGACAGGTGCGCAAAGCCGGGCGCCCGGATCTTGAGCCGATAGGGCTTGTTGGCTCCGTCGGACACCAGGTACACGCCGAACTCGCCCTTGGGGTGTTCAACCGCCGCATAGGCCTCGCCCACCGGCACGGTATAGCCCTCGGTGAACAGCTTGAAATGATGAATCAGCGACTCCATGTCGCCCTTCATCTGCTCGCGACTCGGGGGCCCGACCTTGTGATCGTCGGTCATCACCGGCCCGGGATTCGCCCGCAACCAGTCGATGCACTGCCGGATGATGCGATTTGACTCGCGCAACTCCTCGATACGCACCAGGTAGCGGTCATAACAGTCGCCGTTCACGCCCACCGGAATGTCGAAATCGAGATCTGCATAGACTTCATAGGGCTGCTTCTTGCGCAGGTCCCAGGCGATACCCGAGCCCCGCAGCATCGGGCCTGTAAAACCGAGCTGCATGGCCCGTTCAGGCGTCACAACGCCGATGTTGACCGTGCGCTGCTTCCAGATCCGGTTATCGGTCAGCAGGGTTTCATACTCGTCGACACAGGCCGGGAACCGGTGGCAGAAATCCTGCAGAAAATCGAGCAGTGAACCCTCGCGCGCCTTGTTCAGACTGCGGAGCTTCTTGTCACTGCGCCATGCCGAGGGCTGGAACTTTGGCATCGCGTCCGGCAGGTCACGGTAAACACCGCCCGGCCGGTAATAGGTGGCATGCATGCGCGTCCCTGAAACCGCTTCGTAGCAGTCCATGAGGTCCTCGCGCTCACGGAAGCAGTACAGGAACATGGTCATCGCACCGATATCGAGACCGTGTGCACCGAGCCACATCAGGTGATTGAGTATCCGCGTGACCTCATCGAACATCACGCGGATGTACTGCGCGCGTATCGGCACGGCGACACCAAGCAGCTTTTCGATCGCGAGCACATAACCATGCTCGTTGCACATCATGGACACATAGTCGAGGCGGTCCATGTAGCCGATGCTCTGGTTGAACGGCTTGCTCTCTGCGAGTTTCTCGGTCGCCCGGTGCAAAAGGCCGACATGCGGATCGGCGCGCTGCACCGTCTCGCCATCCATCTCGAGCACCAGCCGCAACACGCCGTGCGCTGCGGGATGCTGCGGGCCGAAGTTGATCGTGTAATTCTGGAACTCAGCCACGCGGCGGCCCTGCCGATTTCAGATCCGGTTCATAACGGTTGTCGTCGCGGATCACCCGCGGCACCAGGGTTCGCGGCTCGATGCTCACCGGCTGGTAGACCACCCGTCCCTGTTCGGGGTCATAGCGGACCTCCAGGTTGCCCGACATCGGGAAATCCTTGCGGAACGGGTGACCGATGAATCCGTAGTCCGTGAGAATGCGGCGCAGATCGGGATGACCATCAAACAGGATGCCGTACAGGTCGAAGGCCTCGCGCTCGTACCAGTTGGCTGAAGCCCAGATGTCGACCACCGAGGGCACAACCGGCGGATTGTCCGCGCCCGTGTAGACGGTGAGCCGCAGACGATAATTCCTGCTGACCGACAACAGGTGGTAGACCACGGCAAAACGCCGCGGATCAAACTGTTGCGCAGGATCCGGGAGCACCGTGGCGCGTACGGCCGCCCGACTGAAGCCACTATTGGTCGCATCCTGTGTTTCCCACTCGCCCTGGCCCCAGGTCAGGTAGTCGACACCACACAGGTCGATGAGCATCTCGAAGGCAAAATCATCGCGCAGGATCCGGCATGCATCGATCAGGTCCGGCAATGCGACCTCGAAGCCGATCTCGTCACAGCGCGATTCCACCCGCCGCAGACGCGCACCAAAGCGCTCACCGAGACCGTTCAGCAGTGCTTCAACACGCGCACTCATCAGATAGCCATCCCGCCTGCTGCCCGCATGTCAGATCAACGCGCGATGGTGTTGGTACGCCGGATCTTGTTCTGCAGTTGCAGAATGCCGTAGATCAGGGCTTCAGCGGTCGGCGGGCAGCCGGGCACATAGACGTCAACGGGAACGATGCGGTCACAGCCCCGGACCACTGCGTAGGAATAGTGGTAGTAACCGCCACCGTTGGCACAGGAGCCCATCGAGATGACCCAGCGTGGCTCGGTCATCTGGTCATAGACCTTGCGCAGGGCCGGTGCCATCTTGTTGGTCAGGGTACCGGCAACGATCATCACATCGGCCTGCCGCGGGCTCGGACGAAAGATCACTCCGAAGCGGTCAAGGTCATAGCGGGCCGCACCAGCCTGCATCATCTCGACGGCACAACAGGCCAGACCGAAGGTCATGGGCCACAGCGAGCCTGTGCGTGCCCAGTTGATGAGATTGTCCAGCCCGGTTACAACGAAACCGCGCTGCTGCAGGATCTCCGGCACCGGACGTTCTAGTCCCACTCGAGAGCTCCCTTCTTCCACTCGTAGATGAAACCCACCACCAGGATCACGAGGAATATGCCCATGGCCAGGATGCCGGTGAGACCGGTCTCCTCCAGGGTGATTGCCCAGGGGAAAAGAAAAGCGATTTCGAGATCGAAGACGATGAACAGAATGGCGACCAGGTAGTAGCGGACATCGAAACGCATGCGGCTGTCTTCGAAGGGCTCGAAGCCGCATTCGTAGGGTGAAAGCTTCTCGGCGTACTTCTGCCCGTTGCCGATCAGGAAACCCAGGCCAAGCAGGACCAGCCCGATCCCCAGTGCTACACAGAGGTAAACATATATCGGCAAATAGTTGTGCAGCACGGGCGCTCCCTTAACCCACGAACGGGCAGCAAAATGCTGTTTGCAGCCCTGTCAACCTGTTGGTGCCGACGGCGAGACTCGAACTCGCACAGCTTTCGCCACCGCCCCCTCAAGACGGCGTGTCTACCAATTCCACCACGTCGGCACTCGAAAAAAATCAATCTGTCGGCTTGTCTGCTGGCACAGGAACCGCAGGCGCCGGAGCCGGCGGCAAAGCCGGCAATGCACCCGCAGCTGGCAACTGGACGTCCGTCTCCTGGGGGCCGACCACCGGGCGAGCCTGATCGCTCGCCGCTGCAGATTCGGTCGGGACATCAAGCAGGCTTTTGGGAACCTCGCGCTGCGTGCCCAGATAAGCAAGGCCCAGACTGGTACAAAAGAACATTGCCGCCAGGATCGCCGTGGATCGTGACAGGAAATTTGCCGAACCCCGTGCGCCGAATACCGTCCCGGAGGCACCGGATCCGAAGGCCGCTCCCGCATCAGCGCCCTTGCCACGCTGAATGAGGATCAGACCAACCATCATCACGCCCACGAGCACGTGGATAACCAGCACAATTGTGTTCAGGGTCGTCATCAATAGCTCTCTGCCGCCGCCTTGCAAATACCGAGAAACCCGGCTGCATCCAGCGAGGCGCCGCCGATCAGTCCACCATCTATGTCTTCCATTGCGAAGAGGTCCTTCGCATTGGAGGCCTTGACGCTGCCGCCATAAAGCACACGCACAGCGGCGGCGATTGTAGCATTGCGTCGCGCCAGCGTAGCCCGTATCTCTGCATGTACTTCCTGTGCCTGCATCGGCGTTGCCGTACGTCCTGTACCTATCGCCCAGACTGGCTCATAAGCAACCAGGCCCTCGGACCATGCCTCGATGCCGGTCACCGCAAGAACCGCCCCAAGCTGTCGACGCACGACGTTCAAGGTGTCTCCAGCATCACGCTCCGCCAGGGTCTCGCCGACGCACAGAATCGGCCTGAGGCCGCCTCGCAGCGCAGCCGAAACCTTGACGGCGGTCAACTCATCCGTCTCGCCATAGAAGG
>JAUPLK010000309.1 GCA_030836925.1 Pseudomonadota bacterium | reverse complement strand
ATGGCCTGTACTCATTGCTGCAACCCGGGGTCAGGCATGGTACCGAGCCACTGCAGAGGGTACAAATCGGCCGCTGGCGTGCCTGCGGCCGGCAGGGCAAAATGACGCCCCCAGGCTGCCCGGCCACCGGTTCCTGGTCTGCGGCAGACACAGGCTCGCTACACACATATAACTGAACCGTACATCCGCCGGCGCATCGGCCGCGAACAAGAAAAGAGCGTTATGGAGATCTTCAAGGAGTTCATCTTCGAGGCGGCACACCGCCTGCCCAACGTGCCCGTGGGCCACAAGTGCAGCCGTCTGCATGGCCATTCTTGGCGTGGCGCCATTTACGTTGAGGGGCCGGTGGATCCACATGCCGGCTGGGTGATGGACTTCGGCGAGATCAAGCAGAAATTCTCGCCGATTTACGAGCGCCTGGATCATCACTATCTGAACGATGTGCCCGGCCTCGAGAACCCGACCAGCGAGGTGGTCGCCCGCTGGATCTGGCAGCAGCTGAAACCGGTATTGCCGGAACTGTCGAAGGTCATCGTGCATGAAACCTGTACGAGCGGCGCAATCTACCGCGGCGAGGACTGCGAGGCCGGTGGCTGACGAGTCGCTGATGCGCGCGGCGCTCGCTGTGGCGCGTCGTGGTTTGCTGGCCGGTGAAGCGCCGGTGGGCGCCTGCATCGTGCAGGCCGGGCGGGTGATCGCCAGTGCGCACACGGCGGTGGCCGGCGGCCCGGATGCCAGCGCCCACGCCGAAATTCTCGCCATCCGGGCGGCCTGTCGCAGCCTGCGCAGTGCGCGACTCGATGAGTGCGCGCTGTATGTCAGCGTCGAGCCCTGTGCCATGTGTCTGGCGGCCTGTCATTACGCCGGTATCAACGAGGTATTTTTCGCCGCCAGCCTGCAGGACATGCAGGCGCTGACCGGCCAGGAACTGGCGGCGCCGGTGCCGGCATCGATCGGCCTGCACGGTGGCGTGCTGGCTGGGGAATCGCGGGCCTTGCTCGCCGAGTGGGCCGCGCAGCGGCAGGGGCGGGCGTAATCATGGCCGCCGCCTATGACGCCATCGCCCGCGACTATCAGCGCAGCAAGAGCTCGCCGCTGCGTGCCGCCATCGAAAGCTGGACCATCGACCGTCTGCTCGGCGACATCCGGGGTGCGGCGATCTTCGATGCCGGTTGCGGCGATGGCTTTCACGCGCGCCGACTGCAAGCGGCCGGTGCGAGCCGTATCGCTGGCGTCGATGTCTCTCCGGCGATGATCGAACTCGCGCGCGAGGCAGAGCGCCGCACGCCGCAGGGCATCCAGTACCAGTGCTGTGCGGTCGAGGATCTGCCGGAGCTGCCCTGTGCCGCGGCCTTCGAGGTGGTGCTGGCTGCCTATCTGCTGCATTACTCGCCGACCTTCGAGGTGTTGCAACGCATGTGCCTGCGGCTGGCCAATGTGCTGGAACCCGGCGGTCGCCTGGTTGCGCTCTGCGAGAACCCGGACCAGACAGTGGCCGATTACGCCGGCTATGCCGCCTACGGTTTTGACAAGTCCGCGGTGGAGCCGCGTGCCGAGGCCAGCCGTATCGCCTACTCGCTGGTGGCTGGTCGGCAGATGATCCGCTTCGATACTTATTACTATGCCCGCAGCAGCTATGAGCGCGCGCTGCGTGAGGCCGGCTTCACGGCGATTGCCTGGCATCCGCTGCAACTCGATCCGGCTGCCGACGGTGCCGACTGGTACGCCGCTTATCTGCGCAATCCACCGGTGCTGGGCCTGACTGCCGTCCTGTCCGGAGCGCAGGCCCGGGTGCAGTTCGCATGAACACGCAGCTGAGTACGCCGCTGTTGCGCGCTGCCGAGGATGAAGGCCTGTCGCTCAACCTGCTGGAACGCTTCGCGGCGCACCGGCAGCTGCGGCCCGAGGCGCCGGCAATCATCTGTGGTGAACAGCGCCTGACTTATGCCGGGCTCGATGCCGCAGCCAACCGGCTCGCGCATTGTTTGCAGGCGCTCGGTGTCACGCGCGACGTGCCGGTTGGCATCTGTCTCGAACCGGGCACGCCACTGCTGGTGGCGATGCTCGCTGTGCTGAAGGCGGGCGGTGCCTGGTTGCCGCTGGATCCGGCCTGGCCGAGTGAACGCCTGCAGCACATGCTGGGCGTGGTCGCGCCGACTGTGCTGATCACCAGCGGCGCGTTGCGCGAGCGATGCCCCAGTGGGGCGCACCGGCTGTTCGATCTCGATCGGGAGCAGGCAGAGATTGCCGCGCAACCGGCGACCGATCCGCAGCTGCCCATCGCTCCGGAACAGCTCTGCTACCTGATGTTCACCTCGGGTTCTGCCGGTACGCCCAAGTGCGTGATGGTCACGCACGGCAACCTGGCCGGCCTGTTTCCGCCGCTGTCTGCGGCACTCGACTTCGGGCCGGATGATGTGTGGAGCTGGTTTCATTCCGCTTCCTTCGGCTTCTCGATCTGGGAGATTTTCGGTGCGCTGCTGCACGGTGCCTGTCTGCAGGTGGTACCCGCCGCGGTCCGCAATGCGCCAGCTGCACTCGGCGCGTGGATTGCCGATCAGGGCGTGACGGTGTTCAGCCAGACGCCATCGGCCCTGCGTCGGCTGCTCGGCGTGCCGGAATTTCATCGTGCGATCGACGATAGCCGGCTGCGTTATCTGGCGCTCAGTGGCGAGGCGCTGCGGCCGGAGGACATCGCCATCTGGTACCGGCATCATGCTGCCCCGCAGGCGCCGCGCTTACTCATCACCTATGCGCTCACCGAGACCGCCGGCCAGGTGACGCTGCGGGTTTACGCCGCCGCCGATGCCACGGCCGAGGGCGTGCGCAACATCGGGCCACCGCTCGGCGGCCGCCATGTGCTGGTGCTGGATGCGGCCGGGCAGCTGCTCCCGCCCGGCG
>JAUPLK010000072.1 GCA_030836925.1 Pseudomonadota bacterium | reverse complement strand
AGCCCCGCAGCATCTGGCGATCGCCAAACAGCGCGCTCAGGCCACTGCCGTCCTGGCCGATATCCGCGAGCGTGTGGCCGGTGCGCAGGCAGTCGCGGTCATTGCTGTGTATCGCCGCGATCAGCGCGCGTTGCAGGTCGGCACGGCCGATCCGGCAACCATCGCCTGCGCTGGTGGGGGTCTCGGCCAGCAGCCGGCCGGTCTGAAAATGCCGGATGGCAATGTGCGCCGGACGGACCGCGAGATCATCCAGCGCTGCGCCGAGACCGAGTTGCCCTAGAACTCTCGCGCCGCTCGCGCCGATCACCAGGCCCGCACCGCCGACGAAGGGTTCATTGGCCTGTTCGCATAGCGCGACGCGCAGGCCCTGCTGCTGCAGGGCGAGTGCCGCTGTCAGGCCCCCGATGCCGGCGCCGACGAGGATGACATCGAACTGCATGCGCGCTCAGGGCGAAAGCCGCGCGATGGACCAGTCGGATCCACTGCGGCTGTAAAGAAAGCGGTCGTGCAGACGGTGCTCGCCGGCCTGCCAGAACTCGATGGTGTCGGGGTTTACGCGGTAGCCGCCCCAGAACGAGGGCAGTGGCACTTCACCGGCAGCAAATTTCTGGCGCATCTCCATGAACTTGTTTTCGATCAGGCTGCGGCTGCTGATCACGCTGCTCTGGGCGGACACCCAGGCGCCGATCTGGCTGTCGCGGGGGCGGCTCAGGAAGTAGCGCAGGTTCTCGGTCGCCGAGGTATGCCTGGCGGTACCGGTGATGCGCACCTGGCGGCTGAGTTCGGCCCAGTAGAACAGCAGGGCAACCCGCGGATTGGCATTGATCTCGCGGGCTTTCCGGCTTTCCAGGTTGGTATAGAAGACAAAGCCCGAGGCATCGTAGTACTTGAGCAGTACGGTGCGCAGCGAGGGCTGGCCATCGGCCGCGACGCTGGCGATGCTCATCGCGTTCGGGTCGAGGACCTGTGTCTCGATGGCTTCGCCAAACCAGTGCGCGAACTGCCGGAAGGGGTCGGGGTCGAGCGCAGCGTGATCCAGTCGACGGGTGCGGTAGTCGCGGCGCAGGTTGGCGATGTCGATTTCCATGCTCCCATTCTAATTGACATCATGCATCTGTGACGCAGATACAGGCTGCAGCGCGGCTGTTGGCAGACCATGGGCTGCGGATTCGATGACCGGCACCGCCGGGTGGTAAATGGCTTCAGTTACACAGCCAGCCGAGAGGACAGCGGGGCGCTATCACGGTGCGTCCGGACTGCCGCTGGCTGGAAAAATCAGCCTGGTCCTGCTCTTTGTCGTGTCACTGGCGGCACTCGCGGTGGCGCGGCTGGGCCAGGAGATCGTCTACCGGCACTTCGGTGCAACCGAGTCCGAGCTGGTCCTGCGCAATCGCCATGTCCTGCTGCAGGCGATTCAGAGCGATCTGGACTACGTGGACACGATTTCGCTGGACTGGAGCCAGTGGAACGAACTCCATGACTATGCGCTGGGTGCCAATCCGGCGTTTGATGGGCAGGAAGTCAACCCGGAGGCACTCGAACGCCTGCAGCTGGATGTGATCCAGTTTCTGGATCCCGGCGGACGCCTTGTCCGCCAGGAAGTTCGTGCCGGACTCGGCTCCGGCACCGCCAGGCCGCCGCCGGATATCGGCGCCGAGATCCGGGCCGCCGTGACCGCCAAACCGGGGCGCGGAACAGCAGCGGTGTCTGGCTGGCTGGATACCAGCATCGGTCCGATGGTGCTCGCTGCCCAGCCGATCCTCAGGAGTGATGCGTCGGGGCCGGTGGCTGGCACACTGATCATGGCGCGAAGCCTCGATCCGGCTGCGTTGTCGGCCGCACTCAGCGTGCTGCCATCCACGGTCATCGTGCATGCCAGCGGCAGCGATTCCATGACGCCGGAACAGCATGCCCTGTTCAGGCGCCTGAAGAACATGCCGGATGCAAGCTCCCTGGTGTTGCGGGACGATGACATGTCGCAGTTCCGCTATTTCGAGGACATCAACGGGAAGCCGGCCTTCGTGCTGGAAACCGTCATGGCCCGTTCGATTCTGGCCACCGGTCGCGAGACAAGCTACCAGTTGTCCATCGTGCTGCTGGGTTTTGTCGTGCTCGTCTTCATTCTTCTGGTGGCAATCATCCGCTTCACGGCATCAAGGCCGCTGGGACAGCTTGCCACTCACATGGCGCTGTTGCGCGAGACCGGCCAGTTCCACCCGATGCCGGGTACCGAAAGCGGTGATGAAATCGGCACGCTCGCACGCAGCTTCAATGAACTGGTCATCGCCCGGCAGAAGATCGAGGGCGAATTGCGTACCATGTCGACCGTCGCCGAACACACAGACGAGTCAATCGTGATCATCGGGGTAAACGGCAGTATCGAGTGGGTCAATCCGGCCTTCGAGCGCAGCCGGCAGGTGAGCTGCGAGGATCTGGCCGGGCGCCGTCCGGATCAGGTCATCAAGGGTCGCGATGATCCGGCCATGTATCGTGATATCTGGTTGATGGTGCAGAGCGGAAAGACCTGGAGAGGCCGCATGCGCACGGAAATCGGCGATGGCCAGGTGGTTACCGAAGATGTGGTGGTATCTCCGGTGCGCGAGGACGGTGCGAAAGAGCCCTCCGCCTATGTGATGCTGATGCACGATGTTACCGGGCGCATTGCCATGGAGTCGCAGCTCGAGCAGGCGCACAGGCTCGAAGCGGTTGGGCAACTCGCGTCCGGCGTGGCGCACGAGATCAATACGCCGGCGCAGTATGTGGATGGCAACATCCGCTTTTTCGATGAAGCCTTCAACACCCTGTCCGGTGTCCTGGAAAAGATCTCGGCGCAGGTGCGTGCTTCTGCCGATGGCCGATTGTCGGCTGCCGATATCGCCAGCCTGCTGGCAGATGCAGAAGTGGAGTATCTGCAGGCCGAGGTTCCGGTGGCCATCCGGCAGACACTGGAAGGTATCGAAAGGATTGGCAGCATCGTGCAGTCCATGAAGGAACTGACCGATCCGGTGCCCGACTTCGTGCCGGCTAACCTGAACCCGGTCATCGAGAGTGCCGTCAATGCGGCACGGAACGAATGGGCCGACATTGCCGGATTCGACATGCAACTCGATCCGCAGCTGCCCTGGGTGCAATGTCAGCCCGAGAGCATCAATCAGGTCGTGGTCTGCATGCTGGCAAATGCCGCACAGGCCATCGCCGAGGCTGACGAAGGCCGCAAGGCGCATGGTCACATCGTGGTTCGTACACGCAGCGCGGCCAACCGTGTCGAGATCAGCATCAGCGATGATGGCATCGGCATGACGCCGGCGGTACAGGCGCGGATATTCGATCCCTTTTTCAGCACCAGGCCGGTGGGCAAGGGCACCGGTCAGAGCCTCGGTGTTGCGCACAGCGTGATCCGCAGGCATGGCGGCACGATTGCCGTCGACAGTACCCCGGGCCGGGGCAGCTGTTTCAGGATCAGCCTGCCGCTGGCCGATGGCCAGCGGTCGTCAGGCGGGCATCAGGATCCGCAGCTTCTGCGAAACGCCGACCGGCTCGCCGGCTGAAGGCGCGGCCGTCGCCTCGCGCAGCTGCGTGAGCAGCGGGCTGGTGATCTCCTCGCCACGGAACATCAGCGTTTCACCGTTGTCGGCGATGATGTCTTCGTCGAGCACCATGCCGGGTCGCAGTTCGTCAAAGCCGACCCAGCAGATATCCATGTAGGCGCTGTGCATGTGCACGGCGCGCACCGCCTCGATGATTGCCCTTGGCAGGCCGGGAAGCGACTTTTCCAGGCGCTTCAGGGCATCGGCAGGCTGCTCACCGGTGGCCATCAGGTCATCGAGCGCGGTGGCTACGGCGAGAATCACGCTGGCAATACTCTCGGCCGGCCACTCGCTGACCTCGGCCGGCAGGCCGCTGAAGTCAATGACCTGCTGCTGGCGGGCGACCATTGCGGCAACCGGTCCGAGTTGCGGGATCCGGCTGATCAGTGCTGCCGCGACTTCAGGATGGCGGCGGTAGAGGCGCTGCTCATCGTCGTCCATCGGTGTGCCGGCATACAGCTTGTCGAGCAGCGTGACCGGCAGGGTGATGCAGCCCAGTTGCGACAGCAGTGTGGCGAGCCGCAGATCCCAGGGCATGGTGAATTTGAGTGCGCTGGCGATGGCCGCCGAGTATTGCCGTACGCGCCCGGTGCGTCGCCGTGCGACAGGGTTGGTGATGCCGAGGATGTCGGTGAGCATTTCCACCAGACCCTGCAGCGTTTTTTCCAGCAGCTCCTTGCGGGTCGTGATCAGCTCGTACTGTTCCAGGCCCGCGGCCACTGCCCGGCGCAGTGCCTCTTCGTGCGAGGGCTTGGTCAGGAAGCGAAAGATATGTCCGTCATTGATGGCCGCGATCGTTGAATCAAGATCAGCCTGGCCCGAGAGGATCATGCGTACCGTGTCGGGGTAGAGATCGCGGATCTTCGCCAGCAGTTCGGCACCACTCATGCCGGGCATGCGCATGTCCGAGATCACCAGCGCGACCGGACCGGTGTCCTTCAGCAGCGCCAGGGCTTCGACGCCACTGGTTGCCGTCAGGACCTCGCACGACTTGCGCAGCTGGCGGCGGATGCTGTCCAGCACATTGGGCTCGTCGTCGACGAAGAGAACGCGCATCGGGAGGTGATTCCATGCCTGACTTCACAATATATGGATGCATGGTAGCGTCCGGTGACCGCTCCTGATTTGCAGCGGATCACAGAACCGGGCCCGGACTCAGTTCAGATGCACCTCGGACAGGCGCAGGGTCACCTTGCCAAAGACCGGTGCATTGCCGGACAGCAGCAGTGGCGTGCGTGTCTCGGCGTCGAGTGCCAGCTCGATATTTCCGCTCAGCCCCAGCAGTTCGAAGTCCTCATTCTTGTCCCCGCGCACCTTGCCGGCCGGATCGACGACTGGCAGGCCGCGCACTGCGAGCCGCAATGGCTGGACCTGACGCCGGCGCTGCACCGAACCGCCGGGCCAGACTTCGACGTAATTCACGCTGATTGCGCGTGGCGCCATCACCTCGACATGCACGATCTGCGTATCCCGCCGCCGGAACACGAGCAGCTCGAGTTGATCCCCCGGCTGGTCCAGTGCCGCCGCAGCGATGGCATAGAGCAGGCCGGTGGATTCCAGTACCGGTCGTCCGGCCGGGTCAACCGGATAAAGGCGCAGACCCTCGCTGGCCTTGGTCCATTTCTGTGGCGGCAACTTCTCCTCACTGTGGTTGAGGGGCCAGCGCGTTCGCTGGTAGGCACCCGTCTCCCCGTAACGCCAGACGCGATGGCGATGCTTGCCTTCCAGATCATGATGGGTGCCCTGGATCGCGGCCCCGCTGGACGGATCCATCAGCAGCGTCAGCCGCGATCTGCGTCCCAGCCCGCTGGCTTCATATACGAGTTCCAGGACTTCGTCGCGTGGGGCGATGGCCGTCATGCCGGGGATCGGCAACAGTGCATTGCGGATTTCACTGTCAGGCACCGTGCGCAGGGCCAGATGCGCCTCGACGCTCAGGAACAGCTTGCTGGCCGTCATGCGGATCTCCGACCAGCCGAGGCGCGCCGGGTCGAGTGCCGGCGCGGCATTCCCGGTACCCGCCAGGCCACAGCAAAGCAGCGCTGCAGCGATGTGCGACCTGTGGCGTGCTGCTGCTGTCAGTGCTGCTAGACTCATTTGCGGATCATAGCGTGCTGGCCCGGATGTACTGAACTGATGCCCGACCTGTATCGAGCCTGCCGCATGCCCGCGCCGCGCAGTTGCCGGTTTCTTGCACTCCTGCCGCTCCTGGTGCTGTCCCTGCCGGGGCAGGCCGAGGTCGTGTTCAAGGGCCTGAGTCGCACCACCGAGAAAGTCGTGCGTGCCACGGTCGGCCTCGCGGCCGAATCCTGCACCGCCCCGGATGCCCGCGTGCGCCGCCTCTACCGCCGTGCCGATGCGGAGATTCGCCAGGCACTCGAGGTCTACGGGTACTACGCGCCCACCATCGACAAGACGCTCGGCCGCGAAGGCGATTGCTGGCAGGCGCGCTTCACGATCGAGCGGGGGCCGCGCGTCGGGATCCGCAGCCTGGACGTTTCTGTATCGGGCCCGGCTGCGGACGATGCGATCCTGTCCGGCGCAAGTGCCCGGCCGGACTTTGCGGTCGGCGACGGACTCAATCAGCGGGCCTACGATGCCTACAAGCTGGAGCTGGCCGGTCTGGCCCGTCGCCGTGGTTACTTCGACGGACGCTTTGCCACCAGCGTCATCGATGTGCATCCGGAGCAGCTGGCGGCTGATATCCGCATCGACTACCTCTCCGGTGAACGCTATCGTTTTGGTCCAATCGAGTTTGAGCAGACGGTCGTGGATCCGGAAATCGCCGCGCGCTTTGTCGGCTTTGTCGAGGGTGAGCCCTACGATGCAGACAGGATCAATGATCTCTATGCCGCTCTGCTGACAAGCGGCTATTTCCAGGGTGTCGAGGTGCTGACCACACCGAGACCCGGTCCGGGACCTGATGTACTGGTCAGAGTGGTACTCACGCCCGGCAAGCCGCGTACCTGGACGACGGGCCTGGGCTATGCGACGGATACCGGTGCAAAGTTCCGTCTGGACTTTCGCAACCAGCGGCTCAATGAAATGGGCCACCAGTTTGAATTCAAAAGCCAGGTGTCCAAAGTGCTGGGTGCCGGTACCGTCAGCTATCGCCTCCCGGACGGAAACCGGCATGACGAGTGGTTCAGCATCAACACGGGTTACAAATACGAGAATCCGGAGGACAGCCGCAGCGACGAATTCCGTCTGGGTTTGCAACAGAACCGACGCCGGCGTGACGACTGGCATGAAACGCGCTTTGTCGATTACATCCATGAGAACTACCGGGTCGGTGATGAGCGCGGCACCAGCGATCTCATCGTGCCGGGCATCAGCTGGGCAGAGCAGCCGCTGCTGTTGACCGGGCGGCCGCGATACGGACGGCGCCTGAAGCTGAAACTCAGCGGTACCGGCGAATGGCTGGGCTCCGATACGGCTTTCATGCAGCTCGAAACGGGTGGCAAGCTCATCCTGCCGCTTGGTTCCAACGCCCGCCTTCTGACGCGCATCGAGGCTGGCTGGACCATCAAGGATGAGTTTTCCGATCTGCCGTTTTCGGTGCGCTATTTTTCCGGCGGCGATGGCAGTGTGCGCGGCTATGACTACAAGACCCTGGGCCCGACCGACATCGACGGCAATGTGGTCGGTGGTGCCAACAAGCTGGTCGGCAGCGTGGAATTTGACGCACAGGTCTTCGACAACTGGTCGGCTGCGGTGTTCGTCGATTCCGGCAATGCATTCAACAGCTTCAGCGACATGTCGCTGAAGACCAGCGTGGGTGCCGGCATCCGCTGGTACTCGCCGCTGGGGCCGGTGCGTTTCGATGTCGGCGTGCCGCTGGATGACGACGCGCCGGACTCCTGG
>JAUPLK010000308.1 GCA_030836925.1 Pseudomonadota bacterium | reverse complement strand
AATTGGACTTTGGTCCAATCGCTGCCGAATGCGGGTGCGTCCGGCTTTCACTATTGTGCGTGCACCGGGATGTTCGCCGAACCGGACCGGAGGAACTTCACGTCGGCGCGGGGAATCACCGCCATCGCCATCGCCACCTTGTCCGTGATGGGGATGGCCGACATGGTCTCCATCGCCAGCACCTCTGCCACCCCGTCCCGCAGTGTGACCTTGAAGATGCGGGTTCGGTTGTAGAAGGCCACATTCCGGTGGAAAACCACCACATGCTTGCCGAAATCCACTGAAGGTAAGGCTTCGCCCGGCTTGAAGGCGGTCCACACGGTTTCGAACATGGCGGCGCTGCCCAGATACCCCACGCCGGACTGCTGTTGCCCCTCAGGCAGGCGCGTCAGTTCGGCGACCGGATAGTCACCGCTCCAGGACTGCGATATCACGAGCTCGGCGGGTGGCGTGTTTGCCATCGGCACATTGCTGCAACCCGTCATCACGGCCAACATCATTGCTGCGAGCAGAGCCCGTCTTGTGTTCATGTGGTGACCCTGCAAAATCATCGATACGGCAATCGTCCCGGATCCCGGCGGGCGGCCATTGCGCCGCCCGCCGGGAAGGCTTCATTTGCCCGCCGGCTTGACTTCCAGCGCCAGGGCTTCGAAATAGGTGAGCGTGACTTGATCACCCGGCTTCAGGGTCTTCAGCATCGCCTGGAATTGCGGCCGCATGACCTTGATGGTGCGCGTCTTGCCAAGCGGACCCGTGAACTGGACCACGTTGCGCAGCGTGTCGACATACTCGATGACCACCGTTGCAGTCACCGCCTCGCCCAGCGAGCCGGCGGGACGACCACCCAGGGGCGCCCGCTCCATGGCGTCCTTCACCTTCACTTCATTCAGTGGGGTTCCGGGGGGCGCGAGTTCAGCGACAAACCCCTCGTAGTAATCGACCGTCACCTTGTCTCCGACCTTGACCTGGGCCAGGTTCCTGACCTGATCGCCCGCCTTCAGGATGACGCCTTTTCCATCCGGACGGACGAGAGTCACCATCCGGGTCGACTGGTCGATGGCTTGCACCGTGGCCGTCACGGTGCTGATCGTCACGGTCGCTGCGGTATCGCCTTGTGCGCTAATGCCCCCCTTTTCTACGGTCTTGGCTCCGGAGGCGGGTGCCTGGGCGAACACGGTCTGCGAGATGCCGGCGGATAGCAGCAAGGCCAGAATGAGCTTGGGGGCCACAGTCATGGTTTTTTTCATAACGCTTCCTTTCAATGAAATGTACATTCAGCACCAATAACGCCTGGTAAGCGGCGGGTGAATTCTGGCATGCGATCATGACGCGCGCGTTCTCCAGGATGGGATTCCGTCAACGCGTCGGCCGCAGCGTGATTGTATTGTCAGATCAGCACGACTGTCCCGGCGCTCATAACAAATGCTCGATGGGCATCAGGGACAAGAGCCAGGTCTTGAATCGCAGCCATGAACCGGCCATCGGTTCGCGTGCATAACGGATTTCTTTGCCTTCCTGGTTTGTGACCCACTCGATCTGCTGCGCAGAACCGGGTCCGTCGGCAGATTTCAGTTCGAGGCGAAACCCGATATCCGTCAGTTGGCCGACGAGGTGCTCGGCGTGCAGGGTGGCCAGTTCGGCCTGTTCGACCACCACGCCAATTTCGGTGTTGGTGAAGACAGAACGGGGGTCCAGATTCATGGAGCCCACGAATATTGCACGCCGGTCGAAAATCATGACCTTGGCATGCAGGGAGGCCCGCGAAGAGCCTGACAAGGCAGGTTTCGCTGCATCTGCGCGGGATCCTGCAACTGCACTCCTACCCGCATCGCGGGCGGCGGTCTGCTTGAGTTCGTATAGCTCGACGCCTGCTTCGAGCAGGGCTCGGCGGTATTTCTGGTAACCGGCGTGCACGGCGGGCACATCGGTCGAGGCCAGGGAGTTGGTCAGCACCCTGACTTTCACCCCGCGTTCCGATAAGGATCGCAGGCGATCCACCCCCGTTTCGCCCGGGACAAAATAGGGGGAAACCAGCACAAGCTCGGCGTTGAGTGACGCAAATTCCGGAAGCAGATTGGGCAGCAAGCGACTGGAATCATCGACCGTTTCCTGCAGGGTCTTCATCGGGTCGTCGGCCACCACCCGGGCCTTCCCATAGCTGAAGGCAAGGCGGCCCGCTGCCAGACTTTCGGCCAATCCCGAGGATTTGAGCGCCTGAGCATAGTCTGCTTCAGCCTGTTCCTGCACAAACGTCCGAAGTCCTGCAAGCAACCGCAGCTTCTCTTCATCAGGGGGAATGGACTGGGAAAGGGCCGTGATCGGAAAAGCAGCCGGGCTGTTCCAGTAGCGATCGAATTGTCGGGAGACTTCCCCGACGACCGGGCCGATGGCAAGCAGATCGAGGTCGGCGAACTCGACGTCCGGTCGGGCCTCGAAGTATTCGTCTCCGATGTTGCGTCCGCCGGCAATCATGAACTGGTTGTCGGCCGTAAAGGACTTGTTGTGCATGCGCCGGTTGGTGCGCGAGAAGTCGGCCAGCATGCCGAGCATTCGGGTCGAGCGTGACGCGACCGGGTTGAATAGCCGCACTTCGATACTGGGGTGGCTGTCGATCGCGAGCAGGTTGCTGTCGTCGGCCGCCGTGCCGATATCGTCCAGCAGGAGGCGCACCCGCACACCGCGGTCGGCGGCACGCAGAACCCGCTCCAGCAGCACCTTGCCCGTCGTGTCTCCATGCCAGATGTAGTACTGGATATCGAGACTTTTCTCGGCGGCGTCTGCCAGAACAAGCCGGGCCAGGAAAGCGTCCGTTCCGCGATTGAGGAGACGGACGCCCGACACGCCCGGATGATCGGCAAGCGCGCGCCCTGAGGCACGCCCCAGCGTGGTGTCGGCGGTATCGGTC
>JAUPLK010000307.1 GCA_030836925.1 Pseudomonadota bacterium | reverse complement strand
GTGCGGGATTCCGAGCGCATCGCTCAGTGACCCGGCGGGCATTCCGGGTACGCCCGCCTCGACCAGCAGCCGGAATGCATGCAGGCGTGTTTCCTGCGAAAGTGCGGCGAACATGTGGGTGGCGGCAGAGATGTCCATATGTCCAGAATAATCGACGGGTATGGAGGTGGCAAGCGTCTCCGGGGCGCCGGGTGGTCGAGCCGGAACACAAACCCGGCACCTTTTTCATGGGAAAATAAACCCGGCACCTTTTCCGCGGCACCTTTTCGGTCATGAACTGGCATCGTCTCAGCGCAGAACAGGTACTCGCGGACCTCAAGGTGCCGGTATCCGGCCTGTCTGCTGCGGATATCCTCGAGCGGCGCGCGGAATGCGGACCAAATGTCCTGACGACGGCAAAAGCCCGCTCGCCGTTCAGCCTGTTCATCGCGCAGTTTGCCGATTTCATGATCCTGGTACTGATCGGCGCTGCAGTGATTTCCGGCCTGGTCGGCGATTTCAGCGATACGGTGGTGATCATCGCGATCGTGGTGCTGAATGCCGTGATCGGTTTCGTGCAGGAGTACCGCGCCGAGCAGGCGCTGCAGGCGCTCAAGGCGATGGCCGCGCCCTCGGCGGTGGTCATGCGCGACGGCTTCGCAACGACGATCCCGGCTGATGAGCTGGTGCCGGGCGACATCGTGCAGCTTGAGCCCGGACGCATCGTCCCTGCCGATCTGCGCCTGATCGAGGTGGCCAGCCTGCGCATCGATGAGGCGGCGCTGACCGGCGAATCGGTGCCGGTGGACAAGATCACCGACGCACTGCCGGATCAGGACGAGGTGCCGGTTGCCGAGCGCCGCAACATGGCGCACAAGGGCACGCACGTGACCTATGGACGCGGACTCGGTGTGGTGATTGCCACGGGGATGCGCACCGAGTTCGGACGCATCGCCACGCTGCTCCAAGCCGCGCGTGCGGTGGACACGCCGCTGCAGCGCCGACTGGCAGTGTTCGGCCGGCGACTGGCCGTGATCGTGATCGCGATCTGCATCATCGTGTTTGTTGCCGGTCTGCTGCGTGGCGAGCTGGCGCTGCCGATGCTGCTGACCGCGCTCAGCCTGGCGGTTGCTGCCATTCCCGAGGCCTTGCCGGCAGTGGTCAGCATTTCGCTTGCCCTCGGCGCACGTCGTCTGATGCTGCGGCAGGCATTGATCCGCCGACTGGCGGCAGTCGAGACGCTTGGTTCAGTCACCTGTATATGCTCCGACAAGACCGGTACGCTTACCGCCAACGAGATGCGTGTCGAGCAGTACTACTGCGATGCTGCGCAGACCACGCAGCCGGGCAGCGGTGCGGCCTGGGAGATGCTGCTCTCGGCGATGGCCGTGAGTCACGATGCCGCTTTTGCAGCTGACGGCACTGTGGTCGGTGACCCCACCGAAGTGGCGCTGCTGCTCGCCGCACGAAGCGCCGGTCTTGAGCATGTTGCCGAGTCCGCGCGCCTGCCGCGCGTTGCCGAGCTGCCCTTCGATTCGGAACGCAAATGCATGACCACCTTCCATCGTCTGCCGGACGGGGGCTGGCGGTCGATCACCAAGGGTGCGGCGGAAGTCATCCTCGCTGCCTCCGGCACCGAGTTGCACGGGGCTGCGGCCACGGCGCTCGATGCGCCGCACCTGCGGCAGATTGCCGAACAGATGGCGGCGGGCGGCCTGCGCGTGCTGGCCATCGGTGTGCGTCACTGGACGGAGTTGCCTGCAACGATGGAGCCGCCGGTGGTCGAGCGCGAACTGCAGTTCATCGGGCTGCTGGGTCTGCTGGATCCGCCGCGTGCCGAGGCGGTGAAGGCGATTGCCGACTGTCATGCCGCTGGTATCAAGCCGGTAATGATCACCGGCGACCATCCGCTGACCGCCCGCGCGATTGCCATGCGGCTGGGCATTGAAGTCGACGACCAGACCCTGCTCAACGGCAGCGAGCTGGCCCGGATGTCGGTCGAGGAACTGGCCAATCGCGTCAGGTCCGTGCGTGTGTACGCGCGCGTTTCACCCGAGCAGAAGCTGAAGATCGTCAGTGCACTGCAGGCCTGCGGTGAGGTGGTTGCCATGACCGGTGACGGTGTCAACGATGCGCCGGCACTGCGTCGGGCCGATATCGGCATCGCCATGGGCGTCACGGGCACGGACGTGGCGCGGGAGGCGGGCAGCATGGTGCTGCTCGACGACAACTTTGCCACGGTGGTGCGTGCGGTGCGTGAGGGTCGGCGCATCTACGACAACCTGCGGCGCTTCATCCGCTATGTGCTGACCACCAACTCCGGCGAGATCTGGACCATCTTCCTGGCGCCGTTCATCGGCCTGCCGGTGCCCTTGCTGCCGATCCAGATCCTGTGGATCAACCTGGTGACGGACGGCCTGCCGGGGCTGGCGCTGGCTGCCGAGCCGGCCGAGCGCGACGTCATGCATCGTCCGCCGCGGTCACCGCAGGAAAGCCTGTTCGCCCAGGGGCTGGGCTGGCATGCGCTGCTGGTCGGTCTGTTCATGGCCGGTCTCGCGCTGGGTATCCAGGCCTGGTACTTCGGGCACGATGCAAGGCAATGGCAGACCATGGTTTTCAGCGCGCTGTGCTTCATGCAGCTCGGGCATGTGCTGGTCATCCGCTCGGAGTGGACCTCCCTGTTCAGCCAGGGCCTGCGCTCCAATCCGCAGTTGCTGGCGGCCGTCGTGTTTACCGTGTTGCTGCAGCTTGCAGTGATCTACCTGCCGGCCGGCAACCGCTGGTTTGGCACGGTACCGCTGGCGCCTGGGGACTTCGCTGTATCCGTGATCGCTGCCGTGCTGATCATGGCAGTGGTCGAGGTCGAGAAGGCCGTTCGTAAAAGATACCGGTAAAAGGTGCCGGATTTATTTTCCGGCCGGAAAAT
>JAUPLK010000306.1 GCA_030836925.1 Pseudomonadota bacterium | reverse complement strand
GGATCGGCCCGCTGCTGAAGGCCAACTGCTGGGCCATCATTCCCGAAGGCGACACCGACCTGCCCGCCGGCAGCACGATCCTCACCGCCCCGCTGTATCCGGACGACGATCCGTAGGAGCGGCTTCCTGTGGGAGCGCCTTCAGGCGCGATCCCCGAATCTCAAAAAAATGATCGCGGCTGAAGCCGCTCCTACGGCTCGGGATCGCGCCTGAAGGCGCTCCCACAGGAAGGCGCTCCTACCGCACGCAAAATGAAATCGGCGATGGCGGGCAGGTCGTTGCGGAGAAGCACGGGACAGCGCTCGTCCGGCAGTGGCACATCGGAGACGATCGCCAGGACAGCTGCATCATTTGCTGCCAGCGGTGGCGCGGGCGCTTCGCTCCGCCGCACTTCCAGCCGTGGATGGCTGCCATGCTTCCAGCCCTCGACCAGCACCAGGTCGAGCGGCCCCATGTGGCTGAGCAGTTCTTCAAGACTCGCCGGCGGCTGATCCGCCAGTTCGCGGATGTGCGCCCAGCGCGAGGCCGACGCGACGATCACTTCCGTCGCGCCGGCTTCTCGATGCAGGTAACTGTCTTTGCCGGGATGGTCGATGTCAAAGCTGTGGTGCGCGTGCTTGATGGTGCCCACCCGCCAGCCGCGGCGGGTGAGCTCGCGCACCAGGTCGACGATCAGCGTGGTCTTGCCGGCGTTCTTGTAGCCGGCAATCCCGAAAACCCTGATCAGGCCTTCTTCGCCCAGGCGCTGCACCAGCCGGCAGCGGCAACCAGCTTGCCCGGGAAGATCGCGCAGGGCCGGTAAGCCTCGCCGTCCTTGCCCTGGATGACCTGGCAGGTGGCGCAGGTCTGGCCGGCGGCATAGCGCGCGGCCATCGGGTTCTTGGTGTCGACGTTCTTCGCATCCGGCACGTAGAGCAGCGCCTTGGCGGACGGATCGTTCGGATCCAGCTTGGGCAGATCAGCAGCAGTGGCCGTAGCGGCGTTCATCAGCACGGCACCAGCGGGCACCGCCACGGCAACCGTTGCGAGGAAACGGCGGCGGGTAAATTCCTGACTCATTTTCAATTCCCTTCGGTTAAAGAACTCTTGCGGACCCGGTAAAGACTTCGGGGTGGCGCATCTTAACAATGGAGATCAGGGTGCGCATCCGGGAATCTGCGTGCAGACGATCGGCTCCCGACCATCCGAAACCACACGCAGCGCCTCCGGTTACAAAAAGTTACAAAGCCGCACGGCCCGTCGCAGGGCTGATCAAAAATCATCTATCTGGATGATTGATATATGCTTTTGAGACTGCACAATGGATCGTCAGCGGCGCTTTTCGTCGCTGGCCGCGCGCTTGCCGCGAAGTGTCGATGGCAGGACCCGTCACGAGCCTCTAGAGTCTCATCGCTGCCCCGCAAACCGATTTCCTGAAGGACGCTCCATGCAACGCTTCGACCAGCTGACCAGCCGCCCCAAGTTCATCGCTGCGGGCCTCGCCGTGCTGGTCGCACTCTGGTTGCTGTCGGGCATCCTCGGCAAAGAGTCCGACCAGGCAGCAACGCAAACGGCCACACCGACCACCGCGGGCACCATGAGCGTGCAGTTCCAGTCCCAGGTGGCCCAGCCCGTCACCCGCAACCTGAGTGTCTATGGCCGCACCACACCGGTACGGCAGGTGGAACTGAAGGCCGAAACCAGCGGGCGGGTCAGCGAACTCGGCGTGCGGCGCGGTGCCCTCGCCCGCAGCGGCGAGCTGCTGCTCAAGCTCGACCTGCGCGATCGCCAGGCGCGGCTCGACCAGGCACGCGCTGGCCTCAACCAGCAGCAGGCCGCCTATGAGGGACAACTTGAACTCAAGCCCCAGGGCTATGTATCGGAAACCCAGCTGGCCGAGACGCTCGCCAAACTGGAAGCCGCCCGCGCAGAACTGACCCGCGCCGAACTCGACCTCGAGTACATGCACATCCGGGCGCCCTTCAACGGCATGGTGCAGGAACGGACTGTCGAAATCGGCGACTACGTGCGCGCCGGCGATCCGGTCGCCACCTTCGTCGACAACACCCAGCTCATCGTGACCGGCAGCATCGCCGAACAGGATGCCGGTTTCCTGCGCGTCGGCACGCTTGCCACCGCGCACCTGGTTACCGGCGAAGTCGTCAGCGGCAAGATCCGCTACATCGCGCCAGTGGCCGATGAAGCCACCCGCACCTTCACGGTCGAACTCGAGTTGCCGAACCCGGCCGGCAAACTGCCGGCCGGCGTAACCACCGAGATGCGCATTCCGGCCGGCGTGGTGCTCGCCTACCTGGTCTCGCCATCGCTGCTGACGCTGGATGCCGAGGGTGAACTCGGCATCAAGACGGTGGCCGCCGACGGCAAGGTGGTTTTCAACCGCATCAGCATCGCGCAGTCCGGTTCCAACGGCATCTGGGTCTCCGGGCTGCCGGACCAGGCCGACATCATCGTCGTCGGCCAGGGCTACGTATCGGCCGGCCAGTCCGTCAAGGCCATTCCCGCCACCGCGCAGGACGCGACGGCTGCCGGCCAGACCGCGATCCTGCGCCCATGAATGCACTGATCGATCTCTGCGTCAGCCGCAGCCGCGCCGTGCTGGTGGGGCTGGTGGTGCTGCTGGCTGCCGGCACCGTCGCCTATCGCAGCATCCCCAAGGAAGCCCAGCCGGACGTCGATTTTCCCTACATCAGCATCATGGTCATGCTGGATGGCGTATCCGCCGAGGACTCCGAACGCCTGCTGGTCCGGCCACTCGAGCAGCAACTGCGCAACATCGAGGGCATCAAGGAGATGGTCGCCTCCGCGACCGAGAACCGCGCGTCCATCACCCTCGAGTTCGAACCCGAAATCGACATCGACCAGGCACTGACCAACGTCCGCGAACGGGTCGACCAGGCCAAGGCCG
>JAUPLK010000305.1 GCA_030836925.1 Pseudomonadota bacterium | reverse complement strand
CCTTGGCAGCCGCTGCCGCTTCCATGATGCCCTGGTTGCCGTGCACGGTCGCAAAGGTGATGCCGCGATTTGCCAGCAGTGAAACCGCGCGGCTCACCGTGGCCGGCACATCGAAGAGCTTGAGGTCCGCAAAGACTTTCTTGTTCCGCTGCAGCAGCCAGTCGACCAGCTCAAAGTAGCCTCCGGCAGCCATCAGCTCCAGGCCGATCTTGTAGAAGGTGACGGAGTCGCCGAGTTGCTCAACCAGCTGCCGGGCAGCAGTGGCATCAGGTACGTCGAGGGCGAAGATGAGGCGGTCACGGGGGGTGATGGTCGGGGCGGTCATTGCAGACTTCCGGGTATCCTTGAAGTCTGCATTCTACTGTCGATGGCGGCGATGGGGGGATGCCGCCAGGGAAAGCGGCCCTGATCACATCAAGCCGCATGGCTGGTTCGGTACACTCGCCGTTTACGGGATTTCGGGCACGCAGTCAGGTACATGGCAACGATCAACCGGATATCACGGCGGGATTTTGTGCTGGTCACAACAGCCATCGCGACAGCATCGGTGATCGGGCTGACGAAGGGGCAGACAGCGCTTGCATCATCAGAACCGGATGGCGAACATCAGCTCGTGCCTTTGCGTGGCCGGGCGGGGGCCGTCATCGCAGCACAACGATACCTGTCGCTTTATCCACGGCATGCAGAACCCGGTGTGCTGCAGGCGTTGCTCGAGGCTGATTTGGCGGCTCACCGGGGCGATCTCAAGGCACTGATAAAGGATGATTTTTGCGCCCATCGAACCATGCTGGCAGATGGCTGGATGCTGTCACTGACCGAAGCGCGCCTATGTGCACTCGCCAACCCTGCAAACCCAGCGTGACTGAAACCCGATGATCCTTGACTTCGAGCAGGCCGACGCGCCAGACGAATTCGACGGCGACCTCTGCATCATCGGAGCCGGTGCTGCCGGCATATCCATTGCGGCAGAGTTTGCCAATACCGGGCATCGGGTGCTGCTGATCGAAAGCGGCGGCTTCGAGTTCGAGGGGGACACACAGGGTCTTTACGACGCCGAAGACAGCGGGATCGCGAGACAACCGATGATCATGCAGCGTCTGCGCATGTTCGGCGGCAGCACAAATCACTGGGACGGACGGTGTGCACCCCTCGATCCGATTGATTTCGAACAGCGCGACTGGATTCCGTACAGCGGATGGCCCATTACACGCACCGAACTCGATCCGTTTTACGTGCGCGCACATGTCGTTTGCGACCTCAAAACCACGCTGCAGAATTCGGCTGCAGCGGATTCGTGCCGCCTGCCATCATCGCCGGCCGATCCGGACAAGATGGCTGTGCATAGCTGGCAGTTCAGCACGCCCACGCGGTTCGGAAAGAAATTCCGGGGCCAGCTCGCACAGTCCGCCAACGTATCCGTCATCCTGCATGCCAACGTCATCAATATCGAAACGGATCAGGATGACTCGCACACCACGCACCTGGACATCACGACCCTGCAGGGACGCAAGGGCAAGGTCAGGGCCAGGCTGTTTGTTCTCGCTTGTGGTGCAATCGAGAATCCGCGCCTGTTGCTGGCATCCAGCAGCAAGCGCAAGGCCGGGGTTGGCAACGCCCACGACCTGGTCGGCCGATTTTTCATGGAGCATCTGCGCACAAAGTTTGTCGCAGTCCCCTTGAGCGACAGCTACCCGTTTCGCGCCGCATTCAGTGAGTGCGAGAACAGCCTGGGCAAGTTTCTTTTCGGCAGCCGGCTGGCTGACGAGGTGCAACGTACCAGGCGGATCGGCAACGTCGGCATCACCAGCTACACGGAGGGTGGTGAAGAAAGCGCCACGAACGCCGCGTTTCGTATCGCACAAGACGTATCCAGCGGAAAGGTACCGGACAATTTTTCCTCCGAGGTGCTTTACGTATTGAGGGACCTGGATGCGCTGATCGTGAATGCACGCCGCCGCGCCTTGATGCCGGGCGCCGAGACCATAGAAAACGCCCTTGTGGTTCTGGCGTGCGAGGCCGAACAGGTACCCAACCCCAACAGTCGCGTATCGCTGTCGACACGCACGGATGCCTTGGGCTCACCACAGGCAAATGTTGACTGGCAGTTGCACGAGGTCGACCTGCATACCACCCAGGTTGCAGCTTCCGTGCTGTCTGCACAGCTTGCAGCGCATTTCGGCACGCGCATTCGCCTGCCTGACTGGCTGTTGGCTCCGCTGGACAACTGGCAGCCGCAGTTTCGCGACGTTGCCCATCACATCGGTACAACACGGATGGCAGATGATCCCGCACAAGGCGTTGTCGACAGGCACTGCCGCATGCATGCGATCGACAACCTGTATGTCGCCGGAAGTTCCGTATTTGCGACCGGCGGTCATGCCAATCCGACCTTGACGATCGTGGCATTGGCATTGCGTCTTGCGGACCATCTCAAAAGCCGGCTGGCAGGTGCCTCATGATCAGGGAATGGGTTTTTCTCGCAGCTGAATCAACGGTGGTCAGCGCGGCGATACTCGGCAGCTGGCTGATGGCTGCATATACGCTCAGGAGACTGGGCGCACGGGTAGCAGGCAGGCCGGCCATCGTTGGACTGTCGATATGGCTCATCGTGTCCGGATGCAACGTGGTACTGACCGCAAAATGGGGCGCATCGTTTACCGCGCTTTACTACGTCGCCGGGCTGGCCTGCCTGGGCAGTCTGATCCTGTACTGCATCAGTCTGGGACTGGCCAAAACAAAAGACGACGAAGACACGCGTCAATAAGCCCGCCGCTCATGCGGGGCGAACTTGTATCACCGCCGGATCATCCGCAAACTCGAGCAGCAGACGCCGTACACGCTCCTGCCAGAGTCCCTGAAACTCCTTGCGCTCCGCCGGGCTCGCCTGTCCTGCCAGACTCATGCGCATGAG
>JAUPLK010000304.1 GCA_030836925.1 Pseudomonadota bacterium | reverse complement strand
CGCCAGCAGTACATCGCCAGCGCGGCCCAGCGCGCCTACCTGCTTGGAGAACACCTGCTCGTAGGCATAGTCGTTGGCGATGGAAGTCAGCGTCGAGGTGTCGGTGGACAGCGCCATGGCCGCAAGTCCGGGGCGCTCCATCTCGAAGCGGTTGAGCAGTTCGGCGGCGAAATGTTGCGCATCGCCGGCTGACCCCCCGTTGCCGCAACTCAGGATCTTGCCGTCCTTGCGCAGCGTCGTGGCCAGCAGTGCAGCAGCCTCTGCAATCGGCGCGACCAGCACCGCGAGCGAGGCCTGCTTGACCGCCATGCTTTCTTCAAAATGTGCGCGAATGCGGTCGGTGGCCGACATCGGTATCCCCGTTCAGAGCTCTGTCTTGCTGCATGATACGACCAGAGATCAGCGGCTGGCCATGTCATCCAGCCTGAACGCGGCGCGGATCCAGCTGATCTGCGGCGTATCCAGCGCACCGGTGATCCCGACCACATCGAAGCGCAGCGGCCAGTCGCGGTATTGCCGGTTGCACAGGATGAAATGCTGCGTGGCCCGGATGATACGCCGCTGCTTGTGCCGGTCTATGGTCGCCTCCGGCGTTGTCTTCTGTGCCGAGTGCCGCGCGCGGACTTCAACGATGACGAGGACCTGTCCCTCGCGCATCACCAGGTCGAGTTCGCCCACTCTGGCGCGATGGTTGCTGGCCACCAGGCTGAGGCCCTGTCGGGCCAGGTAGCGGGCGGCCAGTTGCTCGGCGTTTTTGCCGTGTTCCAGATGACTGGCCACGGTGTCGTCAGGCTTCAGGGGGCGTTGGATACGGGCTCGAATCCGCCCGCTGCCGGCCCGCCTGCAGCCGGCAGGGCGGGGCTGGGTTGACCACTGCGTATCGTTGCCCACAGCAGGCGCCGGTGTATGCGTCCCATCGAGTCGGCGTTGAGCGTGCCGGTGACACCCTCGATCTCGCCATCACGGAACGGCCCCGGTATCGATTGTCCGCGTATTGCCGGCAGCAACTGCCAGGCATCGTGACCCAGCGCATACAGGCGGGACAGGGTCAGTGCCTCTGCTCCCCACCAGCGCGCCAGCTGTAACTTGAGGCTGGCGCTCCGGCTGTCGGGTGCGATCATCCATGGGCCGTCCGGAAAGCTGATGCCATTCAGGTCGCTGGCGTCGTCATTGCCATCCTCCCAGATCGCCGAGGTGCTGTAGGTGGGCAGATTGCCCGCGCCATAGAAGCGCAGTTGCGGGTAGATCAGTTTGCCGGTCGCATGGGTTGCGGCGAGAAAGACTAGATCGATATCCTGGCGGCGTCCCCCGGCAAAAGTCGCCGTTTTGTCCTGATAGGCGAGTGCGGTGCGCAGTTCAGGTGAAAAATCGGATTCGCCGGGCGGATAGAGCCGGGTGGCCACCACCTGGCCGCCCAGTGCGGTGAAACTGTCCTCGAACGCGGATTGCAGTCGCCGGCCCCAACTGTTGTCCGGCGCCAGCGATATCGCGCGCCGCTGGCCCAGCGCCACGGCGCGGGCGGCAATCTCCCAGGCTTCGTCTTCCGGCGCCAGACCGAACTGCCATAAACCCGTGCGTGCGGATTCGCCGTCCGGTAGATAGTTGAGCGCCAGCACGGGGATGGCACCACCGATCTGGTTCATGGCCTGCACCGATTCACGCAGCAGCGGGCCGACGATGAGGCGGGCACCGGCATTCTGTGCCTGGGCATGGGCTTCGCTGACGCCGAGCAGGGCCACGTCATAGACCAGCAATTCCGCTCGCTGGCTGCCGCTTGCAGCCAGATGTGCGGCGATGAATCCGTCGCGCACCGCCATGCCGGCTGATTGCTGGCGGCCCGACAGCGGCAGCAGCAGGGCGATGGGTGCGTTGAGATCATGACGGGTATCGACCGGAGCTTGCAGCGACTGGCTGGCTGCTCCGACAATGACCGACATGAGTGTCAGCCCGAACAGGAATTTTTGCAGGGTGGACGGCATGCGGTTCGGCTGCTTGTTCCTGTCTATGGTGTCCCGGCACAGGGTCGGAACCAGGCGCGCAGAGGTTTTGTCGTGAAGATCCAGCCGGGCACCCTGTACGTGGTCGCAACGCCGATCGGCAACATCGATGACCTGAGCCCGCGGGCCCGCGAGGTCCTCGCCAATGTCAGCCTGGTTGCCGCGGAGGATACCCGCCACGCCGGGCAATTGCTAACGCGCCTCGGCATCAGTGCGCGCCTCGTTTCACTGCACGAACACAACGAGGCGCAGCGTTGTGATGAACTGCTGGCGGCGCTGAAAACCGGCAGCAGCATGGCGCTGGTCAGCGATGCCGGTACGCCGCTCATCTCCGATCCGGGCTATCGCCTGCTGGCGGCGGCGCGGGCCGCCGGGCTGCCGGTCAGCCCGATACCGGGCTGCTGCGCGCTGATCGCGGCACTGTCGGTGGCCGGGTTGCCGACCGACCGTTTCCTGTTCGAGGGTTTTCTGCCAGCACGTCGCGCGGCACGGCTCGCCCGCCTGGGTGAACTGGCCGGCGTCGGGCCCACGCTGGTGTTCTACGAGAGCGCGCACCGGCTGCCGGAAACCCTGCAGGATGCGATCAGCGTTTTCGGCGAATCGCGTCCGGCCGCAGTTGGCCGTGAACTCACCAAGCTGCATGAGACCATCTATCGGGGGGGGCTCGCTGAGGTGCTCTCTGCGCTGCAGTCTGATCCGGGCGGCGAGCGCGGTGAATGCACCCTGCTGATCGGTGGCAACCCGGTGCCCCTGCAAGCAGCCGAAGGCGAACTGGCGCGCATCGTGAACCTGCTGGCCGCCGAACTGCCGGCGGCACAGGCGGCGGGGCTGGCTGCGCGCATCACCGGTGGCTCGCGGCGGGACGCATACCGGCTCGTGCAGCAGCGCCTTCCGGATGTCCTCGATGAGAGCCGTGCGCCTGAT
>JAUPLK010000071.1 GCA_030836925.1 Pseudomonadota bacterium | reverse complement strand
CGGGGACGGTTCGAGTACTCAGCTCGCGGGCAAGTTGTGAACGCAGAAACCCGCTTGCACGTTCAAGACCTGCCTGCAGGGCGGGGTCAGCGCCACCCTCACCATTCCACGTCGCATAGGAAACCCAGGCAACACCGAGATCCCGAGATACGCGCACATGGGTGATAACCACGCCCTCAACGCGCGGGTCACGCACCTGCGTACGAATCAGATCCGACAGCAGTCTCTGGATCCGTTCCTCGATGCGCCGGCTCCGCTGAAAGTCACGGGCCATGATCAACCACGCAGCCGGACTCAGGCTGTCCGCTCAACCGTGATCCGTTCGTAACACTCAATCTGGTCACCGGGTTTTACATCGTTGTAGTTGCGGACGCCGATACCACACTCGGTACCGGACCGGACCTCATTGACATCGTCCTTGAAGCGCCTCAGTGACTCGAGTTCGCCCTCATAGATGACCGCATTGTTCCTGAGCACCCGGATGGGATTGTTTCGCCGCACGTAACCGTCAACGACCAGGCAACCGGCAATGTCGCCGAATTTCGGCGATTTGAACACGTCCCGAACTTCTGCAAGGCCGACAATCTGCTCCCGGATGACCGGCGACAGCATGCCCGTGATCGCCGCACGCACATCATCGATGGCCTGATAAATGATGCTGTAGTAGCGGACATCAACACCGGTTTCCTTGATGGCCTCGCGGCCCGCACCGTCCGCACGGACGTTGAAGGCAATGATGATTGCCTTCGACGCAGCAGCCAGCGTTACATCAGAGGCGCTGAGACCGCCGACACCGGTACTGATGACCTTGACCTGCACTTCATCGTGCGAAAGCTTTTTCATCGCGTCGCTCAGCGCTTCGGCACTGCCCTGAACGTCCGCCTTGATCAGCAGCTGCAGTGACTTGGACTGCGATGCGTCGAGCTGGCTGAAAACATCCTCGAGTTTGGTTGCCTGTTGCTGGGCAAGCTTGACATCGCGCGTTCGCGACAGCCGGAACTGGGCCAACTCACGGGCCTTGCGCTCATCCTCGAGCACCTGAACTTCATCACCGGCATTCGGAGTTCCGGAAAGACCCAGAACCGACACCGGTTGCGAAGGGCCTGCTTCGGTGACCGGCATGCCGAGTTCATTGGTCATTGCGCGCACGCGACCGTACTCATGACCGGCAAGCAGGGCATCGCCGAGCCGGAGGCGCCCGCGCGTGACGAGTACCGTAGCGACAGCTCCCCGGCCCTTTTCCAGGCTGGATTCGATCACGACGCCGGCTGCGCGGCCATCTGTTGCAGCCGTCAGCTCCAGGACCTCCGCCTGCAACAGGATCGCATTGAGCAGATCATCCATGCCCTGGCCTGTCTTTGCCGAGACATTGACGAACATCGTGTCGCCACCCCACTCCTCTGGGACAACTTCCTTGGCCACGAGCTCCTGGCGCACACGATCGAGATCAGCATCGCTCTTGTCGATCTTGTTGACAGCAACCACGATCGGTACCCCGGCGGCACGTGCATGCACGATTGCTTCTTCGGTCTGCGGCATGACGCCATCATCCGCTGCAACCACCAGTACAATGATGTCGGTGACTTTTGCGCCGCGTGCCCGCATCGACGTGAAAGCCGCATGACCGGGGGTATCGAGGAAGGTGATCAGTCCCTTGTCGGTTTCAACATGGTAGGCACCGATGTGCTGGGTAATCCCGCCTGCCTCGCCCGAGGCGACCTTGGTTCGGCGTATATAGTCCAGCAGCGAGGTCTTGCCGTGGTCGACATGACCCATCACCGTAACGACCGGCGGACGCGGTTTCTTTTCACCAGCATCAGCATCGACTGGTTTGAGCGAGTCCTCGAGATCTTCGACCTTTACGGGTTTGGCGGTATGCCCGAACTCCTCAACTACAAGGGTAGCGGTATCCTGGTCGATGGCCTGATTGATGGTAGCCATCACACCCAGCTTCATCAGCGAACGGATCACGTCAGTTGACTTGACAGCCAGGCGCTGCGCCAGTTCGCCGACCTTGATGGTCTCCGGAACCGCAACCTCGCGTACAACTGGCGCCGTAGGTCGTTCGAAACCATGCCGACTGCTCTCGGCAGACACAGCCACCGTTCGCCGACGCGTTTTCTTCTTTTTTCTCCGCCCGCTGGCATCCGCAGCAACGTGAAGCTCCTGCCGGCCGAAAAGCGTGGCTTTGTCATCCGGAACGTCCTCCTCGGGAGCGGAAGTCAGTACGTCAACGACCTCACGACGCACTTCCCTCTTGCCGATCGCCTCGCGACGCTGCCGGGCCTCCACATCGCGCTTCCGGGTTTCCTCCTCAATCCGGACGCGCGTCTTTTCGGTCTCCTGCGCGGTGGCCTGCTCGCTGACCCGCAGGGCATCTTCCTCAGCCTTCTTCTTCCGGGCCTCGGCTTCCGCCTCGTCTTTCTCGCGCTGGAGCCTTTCATGCTCGAGCTGCTCGCGCTGCCGCTCCTGCTCCGCCCGGGCCTGTTCCTCTGCCTTCAGCCGCTCAATCTCTTCCTGCTGCTTGCGTGCCTCACCCTCAAGAACGTCGCGGTTGACGTAGGTTCGCTTGCGGCGCACCTCGACCGTTACGGTCTTGGCCCGGCCCTGTCCCGCACCAACCTTGATTTCGGTTGAGGTACGCCGGTTCAGGGTGATCTTGCGGGGGGCGGCCGCGGTTGCCGTGCTTTCATCATGGCCATGCGTACGACGCAGGTATGTCAGCAGGTCCTGCTTGGCATCATCACTGATTACCGCATCGGCTCCTGCAACAGAGATACCCGCCTCACCCAGCTGGGTGAGGAGTTTCTCAACAGGAATCTTGAGCGTGTCTGCAAATTGCGTGACCGTCACTTCCGACATAGGGCTACCCCGCGTACTGGCAGGTCAAGAAAACTCAACCGGCCGACTCCTGTTCGAACCAATGCGCACGTGCCGCCATGATCAGCTTTGCCGCGCGCTCGTCATCAAGCCCTTCAATACCCTCAAGATCATCAACTGCCTGCTCGGCAAGATCATCACGGGTAGAGATACCACGTGCAGCAAGCCTGCCTGCAAGTTCCGGATCCATGCCCTCAAGACTGAGGAGATCCTGTGCCGGCGGCGCCTTGTCGATTTTTTCCTCATTCTGGATGGCCAGCGTGATCAGCACGTCGCGGGCCCGGTTACGCAGTTCATCAACCATATCCTGATCGAACTCTTCGATGCCGAGCAGCTCGTTGGCCGGCACATAGGCGATTTCCTCGATGCTGGAGAAGCCCTCCTGCACAAGGATCAATGCGACCTCCTCGTCGACATCCAGCTTGTCCTTGAAAAGGTCGAGCAGAACGCGCGACTCCTTCTCGCTCTTTTCTTCGGCAGCAGCTTCGGTCATCACGTTGAGCTCCCAACCGGTGAGCTCGCTGGCAAGACGGATATTCTGCCCGCCACGGCCGATCGCCTGGGACAGTTTGTCTTCCTGCACCGCCAGATCCATGCTGTGCGCTTCTTCATCGACCACTATGGAGCTGACATCGGCCGGCGACATGGCATTGATGACGTACTGCGCCGGACTTTCGTTCCAGAGGATGATGTCCACTCGCTCGCCGGCCAGTTCGTTTGATACGGCCTGCACGCGCGACCCGCGCATGCCAACACAGGCGCCGACCGGATCAATGCGCCGGTCGTTGCTCTTCACGGCAATCTTTGCCCGGAGACCAGGATCGCGCGCCGCACCGAGTATCTCGATGAGACCCTGACCGACTTCGGGAACCTCGATCTTGAACAGTTCAAGCAGGAACTGCGGCGAGGTTCTGGTCAGGAACAGCTGCGGCCCGCGTGGTTCCGAACGGACCTCCCGCAACAAGGCCTTGATTCGGTCCTGCGGCCGGGCCGGCTCACGCGGCATCATGTTTTCGCGGGGAATGAAGCCCTCTGCATTGCCGCCGAGATCCACGTACACGCCATTGCGATCGACACGCTTGACCACGCCCGACAGCAACTGGCCAACGCGTCCCTCAAACTCCTCGACAACCTTCTTGCGTTCGGCTTCACGGACCTTTTGCACGATGACCTGCTTGGCCGTCTGTGCGGCAATGCGGCCAAACTCCACCGAGGGAATCAGTTGCTCGACATACCCGCCTGGCACTGCTGCCGGATCGACATCGACCGCATCGATCATCCGCAGTTCGCGTGCCGGATTCTCAAGCTCTGTGGAGTCATCCGCAAAAACCTTCCAGCGGCGAAAGGTGTCATATTCGCCATTGCTGCGGTTGATGCTGACGCGCACATCGACATCGTCGTCGCCATAGCGCTTGCGGGTCGCCGAAGCCAGCGCGGCTTCCAGCGCCTCAAAAATGATTTCGCGGTCGACGGCCTTCTCGTTGGAGACGGCCTCAGCAACCAGCAGAATTTCCTTGCTCATATCGGTTTACCTGCCCGCAGTTCGTTCGCTTAATGCAAGTCCGGTCAAAATTCCGGAACCAGTCGTATCAGTTCAATGTCGTCAATCGGCACCATCAGCTCGGCACCATCGACCTGCAGTCGGGCCCGGTCGCCCTCCCGGCCAATCAGCACCCCGGCAAACCGCCGACGCCCGTCAATCACCGCCCGAAACCGTCCCTTGACGGGCTGTCCGGCAAAGCGGTCAAAATGCGCCGGCTTCACGAGCTTGCGGTCCATGCCAGGAGACGAGACCTCAAGGTCGTAGTCACCCTGGATCGGATCCTCAACGTCCAGCAAACCGCTGACCTGCCGGCTTACCGCTTCACAGTCCTCGACACGAATCCCTTCGGGCCGATCGATATACAGGCGGAGAACGCCGCGTCCTCCGGAAAAGCCGGCTTCCAGATCGGCCAGTTCATAACCCAGCGCCTCGACCGTTGGCTCCAGCAGGGCAACCAGCTGTGCACGCCCCTTGCTCATCGCACCTCACCGTCTGGACATTGCTGCCGCCATAAACGCAGGCCATAAATCACGGGAAGCAGAAACAAAAAATGGGCCATTGGCCCACCCTTGCTGCACCCCATCTTCCCTGCCGCCCGGGTGCGGGCTATCGCCGTGCAATACCGCAGAAAAAACAAAGCCCCACGCGGGGCCATTTCTAGCGGTAAATGGTAGCGGGGGTAGGATTCGAACCTACGACCTTCGGGTTATGAGCCCGACGAGCTGCCAGACTGCTCCACCCCGCACCAGCGCAGCTGTGCATGGTAGCCATTTCGCAGCAGTGAGGCAACCGCCGTGAATTCGGCGCGCGGGACCCGATCAGATCAGGGCTGCGGCATGCGCGCAAAGCTCGAGCAGACGGTCCGGGAACAGGCCGATACCGAGCAGCAGCAAGGCATTGACGCTAAGCACCACCCGGAGGTCAAGCGGCAACCCGACGGTGCTGGCGGTCCCGCCGTTGTCGAAGAGCATCAGACGTATGACGCGCAGGTAGTACCAGGCACCGATCACCGAGGTCAGCACGCCAACAATTGCGAGACCCATGTAGCCTGCATTCAGCAACGCAGCCAGGATCCACCACTTCGCATAGAAGCCGGCAAGCGGCGGCACCCCGATCATGCTGATCATCAAGAGCACCATCATGAGGGTGAACCACGGACTCCTCTCCCACAGCCCGCGCAGATCGTCCAGTTCAGTGACTTCCTGACCACGGCTGCCCAGCATGACAAGGAAACCGAAGGCGCCCGCTGCCATGATCACATACACAATGGTATAGAACAGCGCGGCCTGTACACCGGCCGGACTGCCGGCAATCAGCCCCAGCAAAATGAATCCGACGTGCGAAATCGTGGAATAGGCAAGCATGCGCCGAATGCTGGTCTGCGCGATGGCGGCGACATTGCCAAGTACCAGCGACAACACGGCAAGCGCAGCAAGCATCGGCTCCCAGAGTGAGGCGAGGCCTTCAGCCCCCTCCAGCAGAAGACGGACGGCCAGCGCCAGCGCACCCAGTTTGGGTGCCGTACCGATATAGAGAGTGACGGGAGTGGCCGCACCGTCGTAGACATCCGGCACCCACATGTGGAATGGGACCGCGCCGAATTTGAAGGCAACGCCGACCACAATGAATCCCAGCCCAACCCAAAGCCCCACCACCTCGGACTTTGCCGCGATCGTAGTCTGCAACTCGGCGATCTGCAGGGTTCCCGTGATGCCGTAGATCAGCGACATTCCGTACAACAGGGTGCCGGAGGCAATCGCGCCCAGCACGAAGTACTTCATGGCAGCTTCGGCCGAACGTGCGGAATCACGGTCGAAGGCCACCATGGCATAAAGACTGAGTGACAGGATCTCGAGCCCGATGTAGCTGACCAGCAGACTGTAACCGGAGGCCAGGACCATGACCCCGAGCAGGCCAAACAGGCCCAGAACGTAGTACTCGCCGAAATGCAGCTTCCGGCTGCGCAGCCATGGACGCGAATAAAGAAAGACCGTTGCCACGGCCGTCACGGCAAACAGCTTGAGCACGCGGGCCAAATCGTCGGCAACGTATGCACCACCCGCTGCCAGTTGTGCAGTGCTTTCCGGACTGGTACCGATCAATACCCATGCCACACCGGCCAGCAGGAATATTGCCAGCAGATAACTGAGATCGCGGGCGCTATCCCGCACGAAGAGATCCAGGACCAGCAAGACACAGATGCCACTGGCCAGGACGATCTCCGGCAACAGGACCGACCAATCCATGAGTGCATTATTCATAGCGCCGCCTGTATCTTCGACTGGGTGATCTGCGTCACCAGATGTTCGACGCTTGCGGACATCACATCAGCCAGCGGCGCAGGCCACAGTCCGAGCCACAGTACGCCGCCAGCAACGAGCAGGAGAATCAGCATCTCACGGGCCGAGATGTCCACCAGGCTGGCAACCCCGGCATTGGCAACCGCGCCAAACACCACGCGCTTGACCAGCCAGAGCGTGTAAGCAGCACCCAGGATCAGGGTCATCGATGCGAGGAAGGCATACCAGAATCCCGCCTTGAAGCTGGCGAGAATCACCAGGAACTCGCCGACAAAGCCCGAGGTACCTGGCAGCCCAGCGTTGGCGAGTGCAAACAGCACCATGAAGGCGGCGAAGCGCGGCATGGAATTAACGACACCGCCGTAGTCTGCAATCTTGCGACTGTGCATCCGGTCATACAGCACACCAACACAGAGAAACAGCGCTCCGGAAATGAAGCCATGCGAAATCATCTGCAGCATGGCGCCCGACAGACCCATGGCTACACCGCTGGCACCCCCGGTGCGCTCGATGATGGGCCAGGCGATGAAAAGACCGAGCGTGACAAAGCCCATGTGGGCGATGGAGGAATAGGCAATGAGTTTCTTCATGTCCTGCTGCACGAGGGCGACAAAGCCGATGTACACCACGGCCACCAGCGACAGGAAAATCATCAGTCCGGACAGCTCGCCGCTGGCGTCAGGCGTAATCGGCAGACTGAAGCGGATAAATCCGTAGCCGCCCATCTTCAGCAACACTGCAGCCAGGATCACCGAACCGCCGGTGGGTGCCTCGACGTGCGCGTC
>JAUPLK010000303.1 GCA_030836925.1 Pseudomonadota bacterium | reverse complement strand
ATCTGACGCCGGGGGATTTTGCGACGGTGAAGCGCCAGTGCGTGTTGCTCGGCGAGGAGCTTTCGCCGGAGGACTGTAAGCGTCCGGCCGCCCCACGTCGTCGGGGCGAATTGATGTGTTATGACGATACGCGGGCGATGGGCAGAAGCGAATCGATATCGCGGTTGAAGCAGGTTGGAAGTTTCTCGAGGGTATCGCGCAGCCAGGCGGCCGGGTCGAGGCCGTTGAGCTTTGCGGTAGCAAGCAGGCTCTGGATGGCGGCGGCGCGTTTGCCGGCACGCTCCGATCCCGTGAAGAGCCAGTTCTTTTTCCCGAGACACACCGGGCGGATCGCGTTTTCCACGGGGTTGTTATCGATCGGCAGCGCACCGTCGGTCACGTAGCGACTGAGCGCCGGCCAGCGCTTGAGGCTATAGTCGATCGCCCGCGCCGTGCCGCCGCCGTGGGCCACAACGAGGCGCGTCGCCTTGAGCCAGGCATGCAGGGAATGGAGCAATGGTGCCGCCTCGGACTGCCGCAGGGTGGCACGCTCGGCAATCGACATCGGTCGCCCCCGCTGCTCGATCTCATACAGTGCGGCAATACGCGCCAATGCCTCCTGGGCGATGGCGTTGGGCTGCGCCGCATTCAGGTCAAAGAACTTGCGGCGTGCATGGGCCAGGCAGGCCAACTCGGTCACCCCCTGAGTAAAGATCGCCTTATAGCCGCCGAAATCGTCGACCATGAGACTGCCCTGCCAGCTGGCAAGGAAACTCCGGGCATGCGCGCCGGAACGGCTGCTCTGGTAGTCGAACACCACGATCGGCGGCCCGGTATCGAGGTCGTTGCTGCGGTAGGCCCACAGGTAGGCCCGATGGGTCTTGCCGTTGCCGGGGTCGAGTTGCCGTACCGGCGTCTCGTCGGCATGCAGGATGCTGCGCTGCCGTAGCAGTTCGGCCAGGCGTTGCGCCAACGGATCGAGTGCCACTCCCATTCGGCCCACCCATTCGGCCAGTGTCGATCGCGACAGCGTCACGCCCTCACGGGCCGCGATCCCTTCAAGACGGTAGAGCGGCAGGTGATCGAGATACTTGCCGATGATCACCCAGGCCAGGAGGCCCGTGGCCGCCATGCCACCATCGATCACTGCCGGCGGAATGGAGGCGGCCGTCACCGTCTCGCAGGACCGGCAGGCATATTGCGGGCGGATATGGCGATGCACGAAGAACTTGGCCGGCTCGACATCGAGTTGTTCGCTGACATCTTCGCCGATGAGCACCAGATCCTTGCCGCACTGCCCGCAGGTACAGGTTTCCGGTTCGTGCCGGTGTTCGATGCGCGGCAAATGCGCCGGCAGCGGTTGGCGACCGGCGCGTTCCCGCGGCGCTCGGGGCGGCTTCGGCTGTTCGCCGGCTTCGGCCTGGCGTCGCTCCAGTTCGAGTTTCGCCGCCGCGATGTCCGCCTCGATCGTCTCCTGGAACAGGTCTTTCGTTTCGGTGCCCAGCGCTTCGCTGCGGGTACCGAAGCGCATCCGCTTGAGGTGGGCCAGTTCCATTACCAGCGCGTCGATCTTGGTCTTGGCCGCGAAGAGCTCGGTCTCGCGCGCCTGAACCTGCGTGGCCATGCGTACCACCTCGCGCTGGGCCTCGTCGAGCAACCGGCGCACGGCGTTGGCCGCTTCATCGGCAATGGCACTGTCGGCAATGACGCGCTCAAGTTCGGCTGCGAGATTCATGTCGCCATGGTAGCGGGAGACCGTCCTGCCGTCTCGCCGAATAGGTCAACTCTCTTCGCGATGTTGCGTCGTTCCCGTCATGATTTTGCGCACGGCATTTGCATGACAGGCTTACACCCGCCAATGCACCGGCGCCGGGGCATCCAGCCGTTGCCATTCCACGCCCGTGATCAGCCAGTCCCATTGCCGTGCCGTCAGCGTCACCGTTGTCGCTGCCGCAGTCGGCCAGACGAAACCGCCCTGATGCAGCCGCCGCTGGCAGAGCCAGACGCCCGTACCGTCCCAGATCAGGAGTTTCAGCCGACTGCCGCGGCGGTTGCGGAAGGCGTAGGCAGCACCGTCGCAGGGTGTCCGGCCCAGCAGGTTCTGCACGCGTAGCGACAGGCTTTCGATGCCGCCGCGCATGTCCACCGGTTCGACGATCACCCAGATTTCGCTCGGCCGGATCATCGCAGCAGTTCCCGCAGGCACGACCCCAGGCTGGCCGCCGCTTCGACTGGCCAGGCCATTTGCACCGTCGTCCCGCCTCGTCGTACGTCGAGACGTATTTCCAGCGGGGGGATACCTGGCGCAGGCTCCGCTGCCAACGTCACCGGCACCAGCACCGCTGGTCCGGTGTCGGCTATCTCGCGGGAGGCTTCACTTCGATCACCCACCACAACCGCATCACGGTGTTCTCTGACCCAACGCCTCAGGTAGTTGGCGTTCAGCCCGTTCGCCAGCGCGATCGCTGCTACCGATATGCCCGGTTCCAGGCAGGCCTCAATGACCTGCCGCTTGAATTCGTCCGAATGCCGACGTCGCTTCCGATCGGCCGGCTTTGATACCAATGTGTCCATGTGTCCACCTCTTCCCGAAATGGACACATGTACTCTTCAGCCATACCCTCCGGCGAGATGGATCGGCTGGACGCTTACGTTTTTTTCTTCAGCGCTTGCAGCGAGCATCCGCATGCCGCGCAGCATGGTCGCCACCGAGTAGAGTCTTTTGCAAATCTGCTTTGCCGTTGCGGCGGGTATAGTTTCGACAGCCATGTTTGCATCTCCTTGAAAGGTGCTTAGTGGTGAGGCTGCGCCTGGTGCTCGTATCACCAAGCGCAGCCGCCTAGCCGCTGGTACCGCCAGCGGTGCCGGATTTCCCGATAGCGGGAGAATTCACGATTTCGAGAACTACGCGCTCGACGGTCTTTGCGGCCGCGATGCGCTCCTCGGTCATCTCGGCATGGGCATAGACGCGCAGCAT
>JAUPLK010000302.1 GCA_030836925.1 Pseudomonadota bacterium | reverse complement strand
AGGAATGACGGCGTGTCGGCCTTGGGAAACAGGCTGGAGCCAACCACGGGCAACAGGGCTGCAGAAACCAGCAGCGAACCGCCGATGGCCACGATGGCAGTGGCGCGCGGTCGCGCCAGGCAGAACTCCAGCGCCGGCCGGTACCAGCGCTCGATCATGCCCATCAGTCGCCGCAGTGCCAGGCTGCCGTCCGGGTGATCGTCAGGCTGCAGGACGCGACTGGCGATGAACGGGATGATCAGCAGCGCGATCAGCAAAGAGCCCGTGATCGTCGTCACCACAGTCAGCGGCAGGACGCGGATGAACTTGCCGGCGGTAGCCGGCAGAACCATCAGCGGCAGAAAGGCGAACAGCAGGGCGGCGGTACAGCCGAGGATCGCGCGCAGGATCTGCTGCGTACCGCGCAGGGCCGCTTCGCTGCGACGATAGCCCATGCGCAGATGACGGCTGATGTTCTCGACCACGACGATCGAGTCGTCCACCAGCAGTCCGAGCGCAAGCACGAAGCCGGCAATCGACAGCTGATTGAGCGAGAAGCCCAGGAAGTACAGGCAGGCGAGACCGAATGACAGTGACAGCGGGATGGAAATCATCACGATACCAGCCGCCCGCAGTCCCAGCGGCAGCAGCGTGATGCTGACCAGGCCGATGGCGATCAGCAGGTCGATAAACAACCGGTTGAGCCGCCGCGACACGTTCTGCGACTGGTCGAATCCCCACTCGAGCTGGATCCGGCCGGGCACCTGGAGCCTGAACTCGTCAACCGCAGCGGCGATGCGCTCACGCACGTCCTGGATGTTGTAGCCGTCCTTCTGGTTCGCCGACACGAAGACCGCGCGCCTGCCGTTGAAGCGGCCCACATAGCTCCAGGGTTGATCGGCCCAGAATACCGTTGCCACATCACGGATGCGCGTGACGATGCCCTTGTCGCTGGTGACCACCGTGTCGCGGACCTGGTCGAGCGATTCGTAACTGCCCGAGGTCTTCAGCGTGAAATTGCGCGGCCCGATATCGAGGGTGCCGGCGGGTGTGTCGCTGTTTTCACTGCGCAGGGCATCGAGCAGTTGACCGGGCGTGATTCCCAGTGTCGCCATCCGTCCGGCATCGATTTCCACGCGCAGTTCCCGCGGCGGAAATGCCCAGCTCTCCGCAGTGCGCACACCATCGACCGTCTTCAGCCGGTCTTTCAGCTCGCGGGCCAGGTCCTCCAGTTCACGATAGCTGGCGGTGTCCGACACCAGCGCGAACTGCACGATGTTGACCAGCGCCGGGCTGAACTTGCGGATCTCGATGCGCTCGATGTCGGCCGGCAGGGTGGGTCGCAGCGCATTGATCTCGCGCACCACTTCGTCGTACTTCTTGTCCGGGTCGGTGTAGGCCTCGAACTCGATCGCCAGCACCGATACGCTGTCGCGGATCGTGGTCTCGATCTCCTTCACGTCGTCGAGTTCGGTCAGGCGGTCTTCGATGGGCTTGCCGACCAGGCGTTCCAGGTCGACCGGGTCTGCCCCCGGCAGGATCACCGAGATGTAGAAGGCGGAGATCTTGAAGTAGGGGTCTTCTTCGCGGGGTATGTTGAGAAAGGCGAAGATGCCCAGCACCACCAGGCAGAGAAAAGCGACCAGGGTGACCTGGTAGCGGCGGATCGGGTATTCAAGCAGGGTCATTGCGACGTGGCACGTTCCGCCACACGGATACGTTCGCCATCGGCCAGGTACAGGGCGCCGTCGGTCACCACCGTTTCGCCGGCAGCCAGACCGTCGGCAATCGCCACACCATCGCCGTTGATGAATGCGACCTGCACTGCCCGTCGCCGCGCGATGCCCTCGCTGGCAACGAATACGGCCGCGCGATCGCCGTCTGCCTCGATCACCGCGGCGAAGGGCGCGTAGGGCAGGCTGCCCGCCTTGCTGCTGGCCGGTGTCAGGCGCAGGCGCACCACCAGTCCGCTCACCAGCCGCAGCTTCGTCGGCTCCAGGGCGATTTCCGCCCGGAACAAACCGTTGGCCGGATCGGCAGCCCCTGGTATCTCGACGACCTTGCCCTGCAAGACCTCCCCGGGCCAGGCATCCAGTCTGATGGTGGCCGGGTCGCCGATGCGCAGCTTCACGACGTCGCGGTCGGCGAGCCCGGTGCGGACGATGTAACCGCCGGACCGCGGGCCCATCAGCAGGATCGGTTCGCCGGCCTGCACCAGTGCGCGCTCCTCGGCAAACTTGTGCAGGATCAGGCCGTCGTCCGGCGCATCGATGGTGGCGTAGTCACGGTTGAACTGCACTTCCCGCAGCGTGGCGGCGGCGACGGCAGCATTGGTGCGCAGCACTTCCAGGTCGTGTGCGCTGATCAGATTGTCGGTGCGCAGTTCGGTGCCGCGCAGCTGGTCCCGTTCCGCCTGCGCCGACAGCTCGCGGGCGCTGGCCAGCCGCGCATCGATCTCGGCCAGTTCCAGCGAGGCCAGCCTTTGGCCACGTTTCACGCTCTGCCCTTCGGCGACGTTGATCTCGCGTATGATGCCGGCGACCTTGAAAGACAGGCTCAGTTCGTCACGCGTCACGACGATGCCGTTGGTCTCGATGGCCGGCTGCGCCGGGCCCTCGACGACGACCGCAACGCCCACGCTGGTTGCCTCGGCCTGTGTCGGCGTCGCCGGGGGCTTGCACCCCACCAGTACCAATACCGCCAACAGACAGAAACCGCGTGCCATCCACTGTGCTCCGGGCAATCGGGGCCAGATGCTCAAGCGCTTTCTGACCGGCTTTAAGATGTGTAACTTAGCACCAACCCCCAACCGCACTCGACAGGAGTATCGACCATGACTGCCAATCGCGAAGGCCAACCCGTACCTGAAGTGACTTTTCATACCCGCAAGGGCGCGGAATGGGTGGATCGCACCAGCAAGGAGATTTTCGCCAACCGGACGGTGATCGTGTTTTCGCTGCCCGGCGCCTTTACCCCCACCTGTTCCTCG